>JBIITU010000047.1:0-13527 GCA_044340335.1 Steroidobacteraceae bacterium | reverse complement strand
ATCAACGCGCGCTTCTATGATGCGCACAAGCTGCGGATGATCCTGGCGCTGTGGCGCATCGCGTATGCCGACGGGCGGCTCTGCGCGCACGAAGAGCACCTGATGCGCCGCGTCGCCGATCTGCTGCATGTGCCGCATGCGGCCAACATGGTCGCGAAGCTGCGCGAAGAGGCTGCGGCCACGCGCGGCCCGGGCGCCTGACGCCGAGGCGCGCAGGCACGCGCGCTAGGACGCCTTGCGCAACAGGTCGACGCGAATGGGTTGGCCGAACTGCACGCCGTCCGGCGTCAGGTGCGCCTCGAAGCGCCGCCGCACTTCCGCCAGCACCTCGGGGCTGAGGCGGTGCCGGGTGTGGGTGACGCCGATCACCAGTTGCTCGAACTCGGCGAAGTCGCGGAACGCAAAGGGTGCGCGGAAGAAGATCTGCTCGACCAGCTGCAGTGCGCCCGAATCGACCGCTGCGCGCACCGCTTCGAACGCGCACTGACGCACGCGGCTTTCATCGTGGAACAGGCGCAGGATCTCGTTGAACTCGCCGGCGAACACCGGCTCGGAAATCCACGCCAGGCCGCCGGGCTTGAGCACGCGGCGGATCTCGCCCAGCGCAGCCGGCATCAGTTCGGGCGGCACGTGGTGCAGCGACTTGAACATGAACACCGCGTCGAAGCTCGCGTCCGCAGCCGGAATGGCTTCGGCGCCGCCGAGTTCGAAACGCACGTTGGGCAGATCCGTGATGGCCAGATTCAGGCCATGCTGGATCGCGTCGACCTCGAGCGCGAGCACGTTGCGATCCCGGCCTGAGGTCGCGATCATTCGCGTCAGCTGCGCGCGGCCGCAGCCCAGTTCGAGAATGCGCGCGCCATCGAGCGGCAGGCGCTGTTCGAGCAACTCGGGTTCGGCGCGGATGGGGCTCGGTTCCTGCTGCGCAATCTGCATGGATCACTTCTCTACGAAGGCGCGCTCGATGACGTAGTCGCCCGGCTCGCCGGTGCGGGGCGAGACCAGAAAGCCGCGCGCATCGAGCAGTTCGCGCAGGCTTTCGAGCATGGCCGGGCCGCCACAGAGCATGAACCGATCGTCGGCGGGTGTCACGGCCGGCAAGCCATTCGCCTCCGCCAGCGCGCCACGCGCCAGCAGCTCGGTAAGCCGGCCGGTGTTGCGGAACGGCTCGCGCGTCACGGTCGGAAAGTACTGCAGCTTGTCGCGCACTAACTCGCCGAGGAACTCATGCCGCGGCAGTTCCTCGGTCAGGAAGCGTCGGTAGGCCAGATCGCTGACCTGGCGCACGCCGTGCGCAACGACGACGCGCTCGAAGCGCTCGTAGGTCTGCGGATCCTGGATCACGCTCAGGAAGGGTGCGAGCCCGGTGCCACTGGCGAGCAGGTACAGGTGGCGACCGGGCTTGAGGTCCGACAGGACCAGCGTGCCGGTCGGTTTGCGACTGACGAGCACTTCATCGCCGACCCGCAGGTGCTGCAGGCGCGACGTCAGCGGACCGTTCGGCACCTTGATGCTGAAGAACTCGAGGTGCTCCGCCCAGTTCGGGCTCGCGATCGAGTAGGCACGCAGCAGCGGGCGACCATCGACCGGCAGGCCCACCATGACGAAATGACCGTTCTCGAAGCGAAAGCCGGGGTCGCGCGTCGTGCGGAAGGTGAAGAGGGTGTCGTTCCAGTGATGCACGTGGGTGACGTGCTCGGTCGCGATCGTGGCCATGTTTGCGCCGTGTGGGAGAACCGCGCGCAGGATATCGACGCTGCCCACCGTGCCGCGTCGCCACCCTGCGCAAACGCTCGCGGCTTCTACGGATTGACGACCGAAAAAGACAAGGGCCCGGAAGCGCGCGGCCTCCGGGCCCTCCGGGGGTGCCAGACGTCAGTGCGTCAGAGGCGCACGCCCGCGCTGACGCGCCAGGTGCGCGGGTCCGATGGATAGGCGGCGGCAAAGCCGACGCCCGGGCCGAGCACCGGGAAGTTCAGCATCGAGTGGAACCAGCGCTTGTCGGCGCAGTTGCGGCAGCCCGCCTGCAACCACCAGCGACCGTCGTTGTGCTCGTAGCGGACGTAGCCGTTGACGAGGTCGACATCGCCGGTCTCGGTGATCGGGTCTGTTGCGGAGCTCGTGAAGAAGTTCGACGTGTAGGAGTAGTCCGCCCCGAGACGCAGTTCGCCGGCTGCGCCGAGCGGCATGGCGTATTCGGCGCCGAGCTTGAAGGTCACGTCCGGCAGGCGCGGCAGCGTGCGTCCGGCGAAACCCTGCGGATCCGCGCCGAGATTCTTGTAGTCGCCGTCCATCAGCCCGAGCGTCGCGAACAGGTCCAGCCGACCGGTCACGGCCGCCGAGAACTCGGCCTCGATGCCGTAGATGTCTGCGTCGACCGATAGTGTCTGGAATGCGCCGCCCGGCACGCTGCCGATGGCGCCGATCACGAGATCCCCGATGTCGGAGTAGAACGCGGCGGCGTTCAGGCGGATGCGCCGGTCCAGCCACTCGGTCTTCGCGCCGATCTCATAGGCATCGACGAATTCGGGATCGATGGCATAGAACTGTGCCGCCGCGGTGACCCGCGAGTTCCAGCCGCCGGATTTGAAGCCCTGGGTGAACGATCCATACAACAGCACGTCGTCGTTCAACTGGAAGTCGACGCCGATCTTCGGGCTGACTTCCTCGAAGGTCTGCTCGATCGGCGTGCCCAGGTTGACCAGGGTCTGCGTCGTGTAGGTCACGACGCCGGCGCCGTTGCGTTGCACGACCGCGACGTCCTTGTCGTCTTTCGTCCAGCGCAGGCCGGCGGTCAGCGACAGCCGCTCCGTCAGCTCGAACGTGCCCTGCGTGAACAAGGCGATCGAGTCGACATCATTCTCGACGGTCTTGACCTGGCGCCCGGCGGGGATCCGCACGCCCGACGGCAGCCGGAAGTTGATGGTGTCGCCGATGATCGTGGTGTTCCACTCCTTCATGAAGAAGGCGCCGGTGATCCAGTCGACTCCGACGTTGCCGAGCTTCGTCTTGCCCTTGAGCTGCAGCTCCTGCGTGAACTGGTAGTGATCGCCGATGTTGTCGATGAAGTAGATCGGCACTGGCTGATCTGACAGATCCAGCACGTAGTCCTGGTCGAGCTCGCGATAGGAACTGATCGAACTGAAGTCGACCGCCGCACCGCTCCAGTCGACGCGCAGCATGCCGCCCTTGCTGGTCGTGAAATTGTAGTTCGTGATGCCCGACGTGACCTCGAAAAGGTCATTGGTGGGCGGGCGGGCCCGCCCGGAGATATCCGACGGCACGATGCCGAACGAGTCGTCCTTGATCAGATCGAACGCGAAGTTCACGTCGAGCGCTTCGGTCGGTGTCCAGCGCACCGCGACGCGGCCGCCCTCGATCGAGCGATCGTTGACCGTGCCACCGCGCGTCAGATTGCGCGAATAGCCTTCACCCTGCTGCTGGGTCACGCCGTTGAGGCGGATCGCCAGCGTTTCGCCGATGGGTGCGTTCAGTGAGCCGCGGACTTCATAGAAGTCGTAGTCGCCGAAGCTCGCCTGGGCCTTGACCGCGAACTCGCGCGCCGGGCGCTGCGTGACGACCTTGATGGCGCCGCCCGACGTATTGCGACCGTACAGAGTGCCTTGCGGTCCGCGCAGCACTTCGATGCGCTCGACATCGAACAGCGAGAAGTTGTTGGCATTCTGGCGGGCGATGTAGACGTCGTCGACGTAGAACCCGACGGTGGTGTCGACAGTCGCGAACGACTGCGTCGATCCCACGCCGCGAAGGTAGACGACGGTTGCCGTGTTCAAGCCGACGTTGTTGTGGCCGACCAGGTTCGGGACATCCTTGGCGATGTCGACCAGCGAGACCACCTGGCGTCGTTCCAGGTCTTCCGCCGTGAACGCGGTGACGGCGATCGGAACCGCCTGCAGGTTCTCGCTGCGGCGTTCCGCGGTCACCGTGACTTCCTGCAGCTGCAGGCCGTCGTCGGTCGGCGTGGCATCCTGCGCCAGTAATGGACCTGCCGCGCACAGCAGGATGGGGAGCGCGAGTCGCGTGCTTCTGATCTTCATGTGGATATGGCCTCGTGTACTTCGTGTTCGGATCCGTCAGCGACTCGCGACGGCGGGGGCTGCGGGGCGCAGCTGGCGCAGCAGCACATCGACCAGCAGCCCGGCGTAGTAATCGAGCTTCCGCGAGCGCGCCGCCTCCAGGAACCGGATCATCTCTGCGGCATCCTGCGGCACGTCACAGCCCTTGAAGCGGCCCGCCAGCGCCCAGGCGGCGAAGCCGACCTGACCGGCCAGGCGTCCGTACTCGGCGGATTCGTGCACCAGCGCGGCAGCGCGGCAGGCATCCTTCGGCGCACCGTATTCGCCTTCCAGATACAGGTAGCCGGTGACAAACAGCGACTGCGGGTACTTCAGGGCCGCGGATTGCTCGATCAGCGGCAGGCCCTCGACCGTCCTGCCGGCATAGGTCAGCGCGCGCGCCAGGTGATACTGCAGGCGCGGATTGCCAGGGTCCTTGTCCAGGTCGACGCGGCAGGCGGCGATGGCGGCCTCGAGGTCCATCTGCGCACGTTCCTTGCCTGGCAGCACCTTGTTCGGATCATCCGGGTGCGAGGCCTGACGGTCGCACTCCGTGACAGCCTGCGAGTACTTCGAAGCATCGAACTGCTTGAGCTCGGCAGCGTCGACCGTCGCGCTGCACCCTGCCGCGATGGCGATCAAGATCAGTGTTCGTTTCACGTGGCCCCCGTATCCTGTGTTTGAATCGGACCCCAATGTGTTGCAGTGGGGCGGGCCTGTCGCCTACTCAGGTGAGTAGTATCCTGCTGCCGACGAGGAGACGTCCGCATGAACTCCGGTCTTGCCGAGCTGCTGCGCCAGCTGCGTGCCGCCTCTGCCGCCGCCGATTGCCTCAACGCGCTGGTCGCCAGCCGGGACCTCGCCGGCACGCGCATCGTCGGCTTTCGCGAAGAGCGCCATCTTCCTGCCGTCACGCGCTTGCCGCGGCCGGTCTGGTGGGCGGAGAAGATGGGCTGGCCCCGCGGCTTCGTGCAGGAATGGATCCGGCTCAACTATGGCGAGATCGATCCGTCGTTGGGCGGTGCGGCGCTGCGACCGGGTCGGCTCGCGCGCTGGGAGCTGCCCGACCTGCCACACGGCGCCGGGTTGCGCGGCCAGGCTGCGAGTCGGGCGCCCGCGATCGAGTTTCTGCTGCGCTACGGCATCCGCACGGGCATCGTGGCCGCTGTGCGGCGCCGGTCCGGCGCGGTCGGCTACGTGTCCTGGCTCGTGCCGGTGCGCGCGCGGCTGGAGCTCGCGCCGGCGTACAGCAGAAGCCTGCTGCTGGTTGCCGAAATGTTCTTCGAGGCGCTCGATCGCGTGCGACCTCCCGATCCGCTGGCCTTGCTGTCGGCGCACGAGAGACGTTGCCTGGCGTGGGCTGCCTATGGCTGCACCGACAAGGAGATCGCCAGCGAGATCGGCCGCTCGATGGACACCGTACGCTTCCACATGAAGAACGTGTTGAAGAAGCTCGGCGCCGCGAATCGCACGCACGCGGTCGCGGTCGGGATCCAGAAGGGCATCATCCGGCTTGGCAGCACGCCGCAGCGATCGGTGCAGTAGCCGCCGTCCAAAAAAAACGGGCCCCTCAGCGGGGCCCGTTCGCGAACGCAGTGGCAGCCGTGCGCTGCCCGCCAGTCGCCGCTTACAGCAGCGGCACCAGCAGCAACGCGACGATGTTGATGATCTTGATCAGCGGGTTGATGGCCGGGCCCGCGGTGTCCTTGTACGGATCGCCGACGGTGTCACCGGTCACGGCAGCCTTGTGCGCTTCCGAACCCTTGCCGCCGTAATGACCTTCCTCGATGTACTTCTTCGCGTTGTCCCAGGCGCCGCCGCCCGTGCACATCGAGATGGCGACGAACAGGCCGGTCACGATCGTGCCGATCAGCAGGCCGCCCAGCGCCTTGATGCCTTCGCCAGGGCCCATCAGCGCGTTGATGCCGAACGCGACGACCACCGGAACCAGGATCGGCAGCAGTGACGGCACGACCATTTCCTTGATCGCGGACTTGGTCAGCATGTCGACGGCGCGGGAGTAATCCGGCTTGCCCGTGCCTTCCATGATGCCCGGGATCTCGCGGAACTGGCGGCGAACTTCGGTGACCACCGAACCTGCCGCGCGACCCACGGCTTCCATCGCCATCGCGGCGAACAGGTAGGGCACGAGGCCGCCGATGAACAGGCCGATGATCACGGCCGGATCGGACAGCGAGAACTCGACCAGCTTGCCCTGCTCCTCGAGCTTGTGGGTGTAGTCGGCGAACAGCACCAGTGCCGCGAGGCCGGCGGAGCCGATCGCGTAGCCCTTGGTGACCGCCTTGGTCGTGTTGCCGACCGCATCGAGCGGATCGGTGATGTTGCGGACCTTCTTGTCGAGCCCCGCCATCTCGGCGATGCCGCCGGCGTTGTCGGTGATCGGGCCGTAGGCGTCGAGCGCGACGATCATGCCGGTCAGCGACAGCATCGCCGTGGCGGCGATCGCGATGCCGTACAGGCCATGGCCCGCCGCACCGTTCTCCCCCAGCGTGTACGCAGCCCAGATCGCGGCGCAGACCGCGAGCACCGGCAGCGCGGTCGACTTCATCGACACGCCGAGGCCCGCGATCATGTTGGTCGCGTGGCCCGTCTGCGAAGCCTCGGCGACCTTGCGCACCGGGCTGTATTCGGTCGCGGTGTAGTACTCGGTGATGACGATCATGGCGGCCGTCAGCGCGAGGCCGACCAGCGCGCAACCGAACATCGACATGAAGTACTCGGGCATCAGCATGTCGGTGACGAACCAGAACGCGATCGCCGAGACGACGCCCGACACGATCACGCCCTTGTACAGCGCGTTCATGATCTTGCCGCCGTCGGAGGTCTTGACGAAGAAGGTGCCGATGATCGAGCCGACGATCGACACGGCGCCGAGCGCGAGCGGATAGATGATGGCGGCGGTGCCGACGTCGGTCAGCATCAGGCCGCCGAGCAGCATCGTGGCGACCAGCGTGACCGCGTAGGTCTCGAACAGGTCGGCTGCCATGCCGGCGCAGTCGCCGACGTTGTCGCCGACGTTGTCGGCGATGACCGCCGGATTGCGCGGATCATCTTCGGGAATGCCGGCTTCGACCTTGCCGACGAGATCCGCACCGACGTCCGCACCCTTGGTGAAGATGCCGCCACCGAGGCGCGCGAAGATCGAGATCAGCGAGCCGCCAAAGGCCAGGCCGACCAGCGAGCGCAGCGCGAGGTCCTCGCCGACGACCGGAATCATCAGCTTGTAGTACAGCGCGACACCGATCAGGCCGAGGCCGACGACGAGCATGCCGGTGATCGCGCCGCCCTTGAACGCCACCTGCAGTGCGGCGTTGAGGCCGTTGTTGGCGGCTTCGGCGGTGCGCACGTTGGCGCGCACCGAGATGTTCATGCCGATATAGCCGGCAATGCCCGAGAGGATCGCGCCCACCGCGAAGCCACCGGCGGTCGCCCAGTCGAGCGCGAAGCCGAGCAGCACGAACAGCACGACGCCGACGACGCTGATGGTCGTGTACTGGCGGTTCAGGTAGGCGTTGGCGCCGGCCTGGATCGCGGCAGCGATCTCCTGCATGCGCGCGTTGCCGGCGGGCAACGCCAGGATCTGCATCATCGAGATCACGCCATACGCGACGGCGAGTACACCGCTGGCAACAGCCAGCCATAGCCACATTGCGGCATCCATTGCGGGGATTCCTCCCAAACCGTGTTAATTCAAATAGTTGTAGATCTTTGAATGACCAGAGCGGTCACGCCCCGGTCCCCCAAAAGGCGGCGCAATATAGCACAGCGACCGCCGCCGGCATGCGTGCCGTGCGCCGCGGCGCAGCGGGTTCGTCAGGCGCGCGGGTCGCTGCCCGGCAGAGGCGTTTCGTCCGGGTCGCGATGCGCCTTGCGGCCACCGCGCGCGACCGGGCCCGCCGTGGCCGCCGTCGTCGCGAGCAGCTGCCGCGACAGCGCCAGGCTGCGCGTTGCCAGTTCGCGGGCACCGGCGTGCAGCGATTCGCTGGCCTGCACGTAGGCGACGTTGCGTTCCATGTTTTCGGCGGTCCAGCCGAGCGAGTGCGCGACGAATGGAAACGGCGGGAACACGAAGCCGAGTTCGGCAAAGAAGCCCAGCATCTGGCCCGCCACGGCCTGCACGTTGTCCTGCCCGCCCGTGACGATGAAGGCCGCGACCTTGCGCTGGATCAGCGACTCGCCGTGCAGGTGCTGGTGGTTCTGGACGCAGTTCAGGCGCTCCGCCATCTTGAAGTACAGCGATGCGGCCGCGCCCCAGCGGATCGGCGTCGCGATCAGCGCGACGTCCGCCCAGTGCACCAGCGCCTCGTACACCGGTGTCAGCTCGTCGCCCGGATCGGCCTGCGTGATCGAACACGGCCAGGTGCAGGCTTTGGCGCTCTTGGAGTAGTAGCCCTCGCAATGCCGGAACGCGAGATCGCGCAGCCGGATCAGCCGGGTCTCGGCCCCGTCGGCCGCGGCCTGCTGCAGCGCAGTCTCGAGCAGCGCTTCGGACGTCGAGTAGCGCGGCTGGCCGGCTGTCATCGACGTGGTCGAGATGCCGACGACCCGCGGCGGTCCTGCGGCGCGCGCCGGCCGGCGCGCCAGCGGATGCGGCGGATGCGGCGCGCTGCTGCGCTTCGACGCGGCCGTGGCGCGCACTTCGACGCGGCCAGCGCGCGCGCGCACTTCGTAGTGGGGCACGTGGTCGGCTTCGTAGCCGGGTTCGCCGTCGCCGCTGCAGCGATGGAATTTCCAGGCATGCCAGGGGCAGACGACGTAGTCGCCCTCGAGCCGGCCCGCGCCCAGCGGGCCGCCGACGTGATTGCAGCGATCCGAGATCGCGCCGAACACGCCGTCGCGGAAGCTCAGCGCGATGCGCTGCGTGCCGACGCGGATCTGCCGCAGCGGCGGCTCGCGCAGTGTCTCGGCGGTGCCGACGTCGACCCAGTCGCCTGCGGCTGCCGGGTCGGTCATGGGTTCAGACCTTGAACGGCGGCAGCTTGCGCTTGACGCCCACGCCCTTGATGCGGACGTAATCGGGCAGGCCATCCTTGTAGGGCGGATAGTCTTCGCCGGCGATCAGCGGCGCGAGATAGTTGCGTGCCTTCGCGGTGATGCCGAAGCCGTCGGCGGTGATGAAATCGCGCGGCACTTTCTTCTCGACGTTAGCGACCTTCGCGAGCTGCACCGGTTCGATCTTCCAGCGATACGGCTTCGACGATTTGCGGATGATGGCCGGCATCACCGCGTTCTGGCCCTTCACCGCAAGTTCCACGGCAGCCTTGCCGACCGCGTAGGCCTGTTCGACGTCGACCTTGCTCGCGATGTGGCGCGCGGCGCGCTGCAGGTAATCGGCCACGGCCCAGTGGTACTTGTAGCCGAGGTTTTCCTTGATCATGTTCGCGACCACCGGTCCGACGCCGCCGAGCTGCGTGTGGCCGAACGCATCCTTGGTGCCGGCGTCGGCGAGGAATTTGCCGTCGGGATAGTGCGTGCCTTCGGAGACGACGATGACGCAGTAGCCGTCGCGAGCGACGCTGTGCTTGACCTTGGCGAGGAAGGCCGCCTGGTCAAACGGAATTTCCGGGAACAGGATGATGTGCGGCGGCTCGCCCGCCTTGCCGCTGCCGGCGAGGCCGCCGGCGGCCGCGATCCAGCCGGCATGCCGGCCCATGACCTCGAGCACGAACACCTTGGTCGAGGTGCGCGCCATGGAAGCAACATCGAGCGCCGCCTCGCGCGTGGACACGGCGATGTACTTCGCGACCGAGCCGAAGCCTGGGCAGCAGTCCGTCAGCGGCAGGTCGTTGTCGACCGTCTTCGGCACGCCGATGCAGGTGATCGGGTAGCCGAGCGACTCGCCGAGCTGCGACACCTTGTGGGCGGTGTCCATCGAATCGTTGCCACCGTTGTAGAAGAAGTAGCCGATGTCGTGCGCCTTGAAGACCTCGATCAGCCGCTCGTACTCGGCGCGGTGCGTGTCGAGGCCCTTCAGCTTGAAGCGCGCCGAGCCGAAGGCGCCGGCCGGCGTGTGGCGCAGGCCGCGGATGGTCGCCGCGCTCTCGCGGCTGACGTCGATCAGGTCTTCGGCGAGCGCGCCGACGATGCCGTGCCGCGCCGCGAACACCTTGCCGATCTGCTTCGGGAACTTGCGCGCCGTTTCGATGACGCCGCAGGCCGACGCGTTGATGACGGCCGAGACCCCGCCTGACTGGGCGTAGAGCAGGTTCTTGGGCGCGGACTTCGGCATCGGGGTCTACCTCGGCGATATCAGGGGCGGTGTGACTTAAGGCGAGTCGTGCGAGGCAGGATAGCGCAGCGCGGCGGGCAGTCGCGAGCCAGTGCGCGGGCGTCCTGCCGGCACATGCGGGCGCTTCCGGTCGTGTGCGGGCGGTCAGGGGCTGGTTTGACCTGCCGGGACCGGCCGGGTACTGTGCCGCCCTTTGGCTCAGCGGCCGGCCCCTCCGGCACGGGTATACACAGGCATGCGTATCGTGTTTCTCGGCGCGCCCGGTTCCGGCAAGGGCACCCAGTCCCAGCGCCTGATCGAGCGCCACGGCATACCGCAGATTTCCACCGGGGATCTGCTGCGCGCGCACGTCAAGCAGGGCACTGCACTGGGTCAGGCGGCCAAAGCCGTCATGGACGCCGGCAAGCTCGTCGACGACGCGACCATCCTCGGCATGGTACGTGCGCGGCTGGCCGAAGCGGATGTCGCGAACGGTTTCATTCTCGATGGTTTTCCGCGCACGCTCGCGCAGGCTGACGGCCTGGGTGAACTGCTGCGCGAACTGGGTCAGCCGCTCGACGGCGTCGTGCTGTTCAACATCGACAATGCCGAGCTGATCAAGCGCATTTCGGGTCGACGTACCTGCCAGGATTGCGGCCGGGTCTTCAACGTGCACACCGCCCCGCCGGGCACGCCGCCGCCCTGCGGCGACTGCAGCGACCAGCCGCGACTCGTGCAGCGTCCCGACGACACGGAAGCGACGGTCGCCAAGCGCCTGGCGGTCTACGAAGAGCAGACGCAACCGCTGGTGGCGTATTACCGCGCGCGCGGCCTGCTGCGTGAGATCGATGCCGATGCGGATCTGGCGACCGTGACCGCCCGCGTCGAGGCAGCGCTCGCCCGCTGAGTCGCGGCGACTGCTAGAGAGCAGCCTGCAGGCGCGCGCCGATGATGTCGCGGCGCCAGCCGCGCGCCAGCGACTCCGCCACTTCACCACGCGCGAGTTGTTCGAGATCGCGCCGCGTGGCCAGCACTTCGGGCGAGATGCCGAGTTCCGTGGCGACGGCCTGGTTGACGCCCGCGAGCTTCTTGACCAGCAACGCCAGTGAAGGATCAGGTCGTTCGCGGCGCGGCAGCGGCGGCGGCGGCTGCGGGATATTGGCGGCCGCGATCATCGCCAGCAGTTCGTCGCCCGAGTTGCGGACGACGCCTTCCTGCATGTCGGGGATGCTGGCGAGTTCCGCCTTGTCGCGCGGCACGCGCAGGATGACTTCGCGCAGCGCGACATCATCGAGGATCCAGCCGCGTGGCCGGTTGCGATCGATCGCGCGCCGCTCGCGCCACGCAGCGAGCGCGGCTGCCAGCGCCAGACGCCCCGGGTCGAGTCCCTGCAGGCCCTTCAGTCGCAGCCAGGCTTTGTCCGGATCCACGCCCTGGCCCGCGGATTGCGCGAGCGGCGCGAGTTCCTCGGTGAGCCAGTCGAGCCGGCCGAGCTGGTCGAGGCGTTCGAGCAGCGCCTCGCGCAGCGGCAGCAGGTATCGGACGTCATCGAGCGCGTAGTCGATCTGCTCGGCTGACAGCGGCCGCTTTGCCCAGTCGGCCCGGGTATGCGCCTTGGCGAGCGTGACATCGAGCAGGCGCAGCACGAGTTCGCCATAGCCGATCTGTGCGGCGAATCCGGCGAGGGCAGCCGCGGTCTGGGTGTCGAACACGGCCGCGAAGCGTCCCGACACCGGTGCCAGCACTTCGAGGTCCTGGCGCGCGGCATGCAGCACTTTCAGTGTCGTGGCAGAGGCGAGTGGCGCCGCCAAGGGCTCAAGCGAGGCGAGCGCGAGCGGATCGACGCAGCAGGCGCTGCGCGGCGTCGCCACCTGCACCAGGCACAGCTCGGCGCGATAGGTGCGCTCGCGCATGAACTCGGTGTCGAGCGCGATGGCCGGCGCGGCGCCGAGTTCGGCGGCGAGCTCCTCGAGCGCTGCAGCGGTGGTGACAATGGGGGTGGACGACGACATCTTCGATCTGTGCAAGAATCCTCGGCCACATTATGCGAGCGCGGCGCGCCAACTGAAAGCATGCTTGCCATTCTCAAGATCCTGATCGACATCGCCCTGCTGCGCCGTGAGCCGTCGGACCTGCCGGCCTCGCCCCGCTTGCTCGCGTCAATCGTGGTGCTGTTTCTGGCGCTCAATGTCGGGCTGTCGGTGCTGTTCCGGCCTCAGGCGGAGAACCTGCTGCTGCAGCTGATCACCTCGGTGGCATTCTCGCTGCTGTGGTACTGGGCGCTGCTGCGCCTGTTCCAGAAGCCGGAGCGCTTCCTGCAGACCGTCACCGCCATCGTCGGCTTCGGCTGCCTGGTCACGCCTGTGCTGGTGCCGTTGTCGGGCCTGATCGCTCCCTATGCCGCCAAGCCCGAGGAGGCCGCGCCGTTCCTGCTGGTGCTGCTGCCGATCGCCATCTACGTCGTCTTCGTGACGGCCCGCATCCTGCGCGCGGCGATCGAGCGGCCGATGGTGCAGGCGGTCGCGCTGGTGCTGTTGCATACCTTCATCGAGCCGGTGGTGCTGCTGTCCCTGTTCGGCGGGCCGCCCGCCGCTGGCAGCTGAGGCCCGCGCGGTGCACGTCCACATCCTCGGCATCTGCGGCACCTTCATGGGCGGCATCGCGGCCATTGCCAAGGCCGCCGGTCACCGGGTCACGGGTTCGGATCGCAATGTCTATCCGCCGATGAGCACGCAGCTAGCCGCGCTCGGCATCGAGGTCGTCGAAGGCTTCGACGCGCAGCAGCTCGTGCCGGCGCCGGATGTCGTGGTGGTCGGCAACGTCATGACGCGCGGCCAGCCCGTCATCGAAGCGCTGCTCGAGAGCCGCATTCCGTATGCCTCCGGGCCCGAGTGGCTGTCGCGCGAAGTGCTGCGTGATCGCTGGGTGCTGGCGGTCGCGGGCACGCACGGCAAGACCACGACCTCGAGCCTGCTCGCGTGGATCCTCGAGTACGCGGGCCTGTCGCCCGGTTTCCTGATCGGTGGCGTGCCGGGCAACTTCGACGCCAGCGCGCGGCTTGGCGCGGCGCCGTTCTTCGTCATCGAGGCCGATGAATACGACACGGCGTTCTTCGACAAGCGCGCCAAGTTCGTCCATTACCGTCCGCGTACCTGCATCCTCAACAACCTCGAGCACGACCACGCCGACATCTATCCCGACGTGGAGTCCATCGAGCGGCAG
>JBIITU010000046.1:0-13563 GCA_044340335.1 Steroidobacteraceae bacterium | reverse complement strand
TGGGCCGCAGCGCGTCCGGCGACCAGCGCGGCCACTGCCGCACCCAGAAACACTCTGCGCGGCGGCATCGTCATGCGTTTTCCTCACGGAGGAAGGCGGCGATCGCCGCCGCCTTCGCTGCATCGCCCGGTGCCACGCGCGCCACTTGCGCCCGCGGCAGTCGATTCATGGCTGTGTCGATCGCCGCGTTGAGCACAGGCAACTCCGCATCCGGGCGCAGCAAAAGTACCTGCGCCCTCACCTGCTGCATTCGCGCATAGGCGGGGTACTGGAACGCGGCGATGTAAGGTTTCGAATACGTGTCGAGCGCCTTCAGCACATCGAGCGTGGCGCGGTGCAGCGTCGCGGGATCTGGCACGGCGCCCGCGAGTCGGTGTTCGGCATCGCGCATGAAGTACGGGAAGTAATGCGCCTGGTCGCGAACGAAGTTGAAGGCCCAGATGAACTGGCGACCATACTCATCGGGAACGACGCGCGGCGCGTAGCGCTCGACGACCAGGCGCTGCATGGCTTCGTCGTACTCCATGATGCCGTCGAGAATCACCCGGTCGACCCGGTCGGGAAACGCTGCCGCGAACTCGCAGGCGATCCGTGCACCGGTGTGGCCGCCGTAGATGTCGACCCGCTCGTACCCCAGAGCATCGATGAGCCGGCGCTTGCTATCCGCGAAATAGGCGATGTCCGGCTGCTCACCGACCGGTGCAGCCGAGTCGCCATTGCCGAGGGTATCCGGCGCAATGAGGGCGCAGTGGTGGCCCGCCTCCACCAGTGCCCGCATCAGGCCCTGTAGCACCGCGGACGACACCGGCGAAGCATGCAGCAGCAGCAGCGGCCGGCACTGCGGCGCGGTGCCTGCAATCCGGCGCAGATGCATCTGCCCTTCGGACAGGGTCACGAAAGCTCGCTCGATCATGGGCCGATTGCCGGTGTCCGCATGCGTTCCAGTATTGGTTCAACGGGCGAGCCGATGCAATGCACGAGCGGCTATCCGTACACCCCCGCATGCCATAGAGTCCATTAACGATACCCACGCGCGACTCATTGAACCGGCGATGTCAGTGACCGACCAAGACGCACTGCTGAACGGACTGCTGCGCCGCACGGGCCCGCTCAATCTCGAGCGAGCCTGGGAAGTCATGGCGGAGCACGAACTCGAAGGCCTGGTCGTCGGCGACCCGCTGAACGTATTCCACGCCCTGGGATACTGGCCGCAGATCGCCAACACCCGCGCAGGCCAGCCGCCCTCGAGCTTCGCGCTGCTGTCGCGCCGACCGGACCGCGCACCGGGTTTCGTCACGACGCGCTTCATCTATTACTACACCTGGGCGGACGGCCAGTTCGACCGTGAGCTCGAGACCTGGCTCTACGAGGACGCGGGCGACAGCGGCGATGCGCCGCCGGCCGCGGAGTTCAGCCTGATCCAGGACGCCGGGCTCGCGCCGCTGACGAGCGTCGAGCAGCGACGGCAGGCGGCCCTCACACGCCTCTCCCCGGAGCGACGCACTGTGCGTGATGCCGGCGCCGCGCTGGTGCAGGCGATGCAGGCACTCGGCCTGTGGCAGGGACGTATTGCCTTCGATCACCCGGTGATCGCCGCCGTCTGCGAGCGACACGGCCATCCCGGCACGCTGGTGGCCGCCGATAACATCCTCCGCGCGATCCGCCTCGTCAAATCGCCGCTCGAGATCCAGCTGATGCGTCGCGCAGCGGCGGCCAACGTCGGCGCCGTGCATGCGGTGATCGAGCAGTTGCGCGCCGGCGCGAGCTATGGCGACCTGCGGCGCGTGTTCGAAGTCGAGGCAGCGCAGCGCGGCAACCGGGCCGTATTCCTGACGGTCGACCGCGTCTCGTCGGAGCTGTCCGATGAACGCGTGCGCGAGGGCCAGACGCTGTTCATCGACGGTGTCAGCCACTTCCATCACTACCACGGCGACTACGCGCGCACGGTGTTCGTCGGCGAACCGGCCGGACCCGCGCGGCAGGCCGCCGCCGCCATGCGGCACGGCTGGCAAGCCGTGCGCGAGCAGTTGCGGCCCGGCCTGCGCTATTCCGACATCGCCCGCATCGGACGCGAGGCGGTGCGCAAGGGCGGCTTCGACGTTGCGATCGGCTTCGGACCGCACAGCGTGGGCCTTGCCCACACCGACGAACCCTGCGACGACGCAGGTGGGTTCTACCGCAAGGCTGATCTGGTGCTGCGCGAGAACATGGTGCTGAGCGTCGATTGCCCGGTGATGGCTGCAGGCATCGGCGGATCTGCGCACATGGAAGACCTGATGCTGATCACCGCAAACGGAGCGGAGCCGCTGCACGAACTGTCGGACGCCGTGGTGCAGACATGACCAGCTGCCGTGCCGGAGCCGCAGCGCGGTGAGCGGCGTGCGCCGCATGGGGCTGTTGCTCGGGACGGTCGCAATCCTGCTGCTGGCCGCATTCGCGACACTGCGCGCGGGCTGGTGGGCGACCGATCCCGCCGAGGCCATCGCGCGCAACGCTGCGCCGCCGTCGAAGTTCATCACGGTCGACGGCGTGCCGCTGCACTATCGCGACGAGGGTAGCGGCCCCGTGCTGCTGCTGCTCCACGGCAGCATCGTGAACCTGCATGAATGGGATCTCGTCGTCGAACAACTCAAGGACCGCTTCCGGCTGGTGCGACTCGACTGGCCGCCCTACGGCGTCTCGGGTCCCGACCCGACCGGCGTCTACAGCACGCCCCGCGCCGCTGAGCTGGTCGCAGGGTTCGTCGCGGCGCTCGACCTGCCGCCCTTCACGCTGGTCGCAACGTCGAACGGCGGCAACGTCGCGCTCGAGTACGCGCGGCAGCACCCGCAGCGCATCGAGGCGATGGCATTTTCGATATTGCCGCTCGAACGGCCGAGCCAGACCCGACACGTGCCGTCGCACATGAAGTCGCTGTCCCGCTTCCATGCCCGCTTCCTGCCGGACTGGCGCTCGCGCACCTTCTTCCGCTGGGTGATCGACACCACGACGCCGCCGGATTTCCAGCCGACGCCGGCGATGATCGAGCCGATCTACTGGGCCAACAACCAGCCGGGTGCGCTCGCGCGGCAGCGCGAGTACATCGCGTCGAACCGCGTGGCGTTCCAGAGCAGCGACGTCGGCGCGGTTGCCGAGCATGTGCGCGTGCCGGTGCTGCTGCAATGGTGCGGCTACGACACGGTGATCTCGCAGGGTGCGGCACCCACGGTCGCGCGCTTCAAGAACACGACCGTGACGCTGATCGAGTATCCCGACGTCGGGCACTTTCCAATGTGGGAAATTCCCGAGCGCTTCAGCGAGGACCTCGCCGCCTGGGTGCAGGGCTTATCCAGGTCCGAATAGCGCCTCGGCGTTGTCGCTGAGGATGCGGCGCTTCTGCGTGTCGCTGACATCCCGCCGCGCGAGCAGCTTCTGCTGCACGAGGATCGTCTCATCGACATCGCCCGGATGGCCGTAGTCGCTGCCGATCACGAGTTTGTCGTCGCCGGCATACTGCAGGATCAGCGGCAACTCCTCGTGTTCTTCGCAGGTCACGTAGAGATTGCGCTCGCGCAGCACGGACTGCGTGAACAGCTTGCGATCGCGCTCGTCGCGCACCCGGTGCGCCTGGGTCACCACATAGGTCAGCCAGGCCGAACCGATCTCGAAGAACCCGAAGCGCAGGCGCGGGAACCGGGTCGATACCTCGCTGGTGCACAGCGCGGTGAAGGACATCAGCGTCGGCACCGACATGTGCCAGCGCGACGGCTTGTTGTCCTTGTTGCGGCGCAGCTGGCGGAACGCCGAACTGGCGTTGCCGATGTGCACGCAGATCGGCATGTCGAGTTCCTGCGCCACCTCGAAGATGGGATAAAAGTCCGGATCGTCGATCGGCCGATTGCCCTCTAGGCCGCGCAGGTGCACGCCAACCGCGCCCTGCTTGCGCGCCCAGCGAATATCCTCGACCGTAGCGGCCATGTTCTTGACGGACGGCTGCATGACCCAGCGCAGGCGCCCGTTGCTGCCCGCGCAGCGCTCTGCGAGGAAGCGGTTGTAGGCGCGCGTGATCGCGAGCTCCACCTCAGGCCGTTCCGGCGACAGCGCGAGGAACAGGCTGGGGAAGATCACGTGCACATCGACGCCCTGGCGATCCATGGCCTTGAGCCGCTCGCCCGGATCCGTCATCGCGAGCGCGCCAGGCTTGACCTGCCCCTTGGATGCCTCTTCGATGAAATCGAGGTTGGTCCGGGCGTAGAGCTGTCCGTCGATGATCCAGACGGACTTCATCGGCGCCTGCACCGGCGGCACGATGATGCCTTCGTCGAGCTCGATTGCCTTGGGCCGATGCACGCGCTCGGCCGCGGTCATGTGCTCCCAGATCGGAGCCGTCTCGATGATGTGGGTGTCGGCATCGATGTTGCGGGCAGCCATGCGCCGGTCTCCGAACGTGGTACTGGCCGCTATTCAAGCACGCGCCAAACCCTGCCGTGCCGGCGCCCTCGCCGACCGGGCTCGTGCCGGACTCATTGTTGGAACGGTTGGCGGCCGCGCAACCAAGGAGCCGCCAGACGCCGCCTCACCCCTTCTTCTTGATCTTCACCGGCAGGGAATACGTTGCGCCGAACGAAGCACCGTCGGCACCGGTGCCGACGAACGTCAGCGGCGTGACGCCGTCGTTGCAGAAACGCACGATCGCCCAGGTATCGAACGAGATGCTGTTCGCGTCGGCGCCGGTTGCGAGCACAGGCTCGACGAGCGCCTCGCCTTCGACAGCGACCAGCTTGAGGCTGCGCAAGTCGGCGCCAGCCGGCAGCGAAGCGGGGTCGACCGTGAACTTGACCGTTTTGAGGTCTTTGTCTTTCTCGATGTTGAACTCGAGCGGCTTGCCCGCGCGACCACCGGCGAACTCGTGGCCGGTGATGCTGAGCTGACTGGCTGCAGACGGCACTGGCGGAACGGGTCTCGCGTTGGCGGGGTCGACATTGATGTCGGCCAGCAGATTGGCATCCCAGGTGACGCCGCGTTCCACGTACGGATTGACGCCGCGAGTCAGCAGGCCAGGGATGCCCCAGAACAGGACCCAGGCCACCGTTGCGCCGGAGCGGCTCCTGCCTTGTTTGCTGAAATCGGCATCGATGGGCACCACGGTGCCGTCCACCGCTTCGACCGTGCGAACGCTGATCGCCATCGAACCGCTCTTGCCGACACGGCCGCGACCCTGCGACGCATCCATCTTGCCGAGCACCGGCGTGCCCTTGCGGATGACGACCTGGCCTCCGATCGACACATCCGATTCAACGGTGAAGTAAACGGGGGCACCGGCCGCGACGTATCCGGAAGTCACGTGCTGCTGCAGCTCGATCGGGACACTCATGCCCTTGGGCACGGTCACTGGCTCTGCCAATCCGACGGTCGCCACCGCCAAGGACAAGCAACTGGCGAAACCCGCGTAACGACCCCACCGACCACGATTGCTCGAACCCATGTGCCCCCCAAGTGCTTTTTTTGTTATCGGTCGAATCATGCTAGCTGGAGGCCGCCGATATCCGCAAATCCCGACTCCAACTGCGGCCGCGAAAACTCAGCCGCTGCCGCGCGCCAGCACACCCCGCGCGAGGCGCCGTTCGCGCCACTCCAGCACTTCAACCATTGCTGCGGGCAGGAATGTCAGCGTGACCACGGTCGAGCACAGCAGCCCGGACAGCACGACCACGCCAAGACCACGATACAGCTCGGCCCCCGCCCCCGGGATGATCACGAGCGGCGCCAGGCCAAAGACTGTCGTCAGGGTCGTCATCAGGATCGGTCGCAAACGCGATGCCACGGCCTGACGCACCGCGCTGCGCACCGTCATGCCCGTCTGCCGCAGCAGCTCGCGGGTGCGATCGACGACCAGGATGGGATTGTTGACGACCGTACCGAGCAGAATCAGGAAACCCAGCATCGTGATCATGTCGAGCGGCAAGCGCAGTCCAAGCGCGTTCAGCAGCACCAGGCCGAAGATGCCGCCGGCGAGCCCAAGCGGCACGGATGCCAGGATCATCAGCGGCCAGCCCCAGTGCGTGAAGATCGCGACCAGCAGCAGGTAGCTCAGCAGCGTCGCAATGGCAAAATTCCCCGACAGCGAGTCGCGGGTCGAATCGAGCTGGTCCGCGGCACCCGAGACCTCGACGGAAACGCCGGACGGAACCAATCCCTCCGCGCGCAGCGCCGGCAGCAGCTGCTGCTCGACCTGTCGCACGCCGGTCTCGAGCGCGACAGATCGCGGCGGCACGATGTTGAGGGTGACGGTGCGCCGACCATCGACGCGCCGGATCACATCCGTATCGACGACATCGCGCAACTCCGCGACGGACTCCAGCGGCAGCACCGCACCGCCAGGCGCGTGGAGCGGCAACCGGCGCAGCGCGTCGAGCTCCTGGGCGGAGCCGGCGGCACTGTAGACGTAGATGTCGATCTTGTCGTCGCCGAGAATGAACTCGTCGACGAACGCCCCGTCACTGAGCGCGGCAACGGCGAAACCAAAGCCCTGGGCGGTGAAACCCAGTTCCGCGAGCCGGTTCCAGTCCGGCCGGATCTGCACCAGCGGCTGGTCGAGCGACAGCGATGACGGCTCCGAGTTGATCTGCGGATCGTCGAAGATCTCCTGCGCCTTGCGTTAGCCGGCATCGGCGGTCGCGTACAGCTGCGCCAGATCCGGTCCGGCGATGTCCACGTTGACGCTGCGCGTACCGCCATCATTGCTGGAGATGATCGAACCGCGCGATGCAAAGGCGCGCATCCCGGGGAACTCCCGGAAGCGGGTGTTGAATGCAACCATCAACGCACCCACGTCGCGCGAGCGTTGCGGCTCGGCGATGACGCGGATCCTGCCCGCACTGAGGTTGAGGTTCGCCGAAATCAGCGCCGGAAACGCAACCTCGCCGCGATCGAATCGCGCCGGGTCGTCCTTCATGTACTGGGCCAGCTCGGCATTGAGCGTGGCCGCTATGTCGGTCATCTCGGCAATGTTGTAGCCGGGTGGCGCGATCATGCTGGCGAACACCTTCGGCTCCTCGCCCTCGGGCAGATACTCTGCAGCGGGCGTCAGCAGCACCACGAGCCCGAGCACGACTGCGGGCATGCCGAATGCGAGCGCTCGTCGCCGCGGCGCAGTTGCCAACAGGCTGTCGATGCCGTGCAGCACCATGGTCTGCACTCGGCCCTCACGCACCTCGCTGGCGCGGCCGGCGAAACCCAGTCGAGCCACCGCGGCCGGGACGACGGTGACCGCCACCAGCATCGAGGCCAGGATGGCCGCACTGATCGCGATCGCCACATCGGAAAAGAGCTGGCCCGCCTCCTCGTCGATGAACAGGATGGGCACGAGCACCAGCACGGTCGTCAAGGTAGAGGCCAGCACCGCGGGCCACACCTCGCGGACGCCGACCAGCGTCGCCTGCAGGCGGGCCAAGCCGGCGCGACGCGCGCGCTCGATGTTCTCGAGCACCACGATGGTGTTGTCCACCGTCATGCCGATCGCAAACGCGATGCCTGCGAGCGAGATCACGTTGATGGTGCGGCCAGCCAGCAGCAGGCCCAGGAACGCGGCCAGCGTGCAGATCGGTATGCCTATCACGCCGACCACGGTCGCCTGCCATGAGCGCAGGAACAGGTACATGACTGTCGTCGCGAGCAGCGCCCCCAGCAGCAGGTTCTGGAAGACGTTCTGTACGGAGTCTTCGACGTATCGGACGTCGTCGCTGGTCAGGCGCAACTCGAGCCCGACTGGCGCCAGTCGCGATTCATTCAGCTCCTCGACGGCCACCGTCATAGCGCGCTTGATCGCGATGACGTTCGAACCTGGCTCGCGCAACACGGACAGGTTCAACGTGCGCTGCCCGCCGGCGAACGACAGGTTGCGCAGCTCCGCGTGATGCAGCCGTACGGTCGCGACATCGTCCAGCCGCACGATCGCATCGCCTCGCCGGGCGAGAATCAGACTGGCGACGTCGTCGATCGTCTCGAAGCGACCCAGTGTGCGCACCAGATAGCGCTTCTTGCCGCTGTCGATATCCCCGGCAGAGACGTCGCGATTGCGCAGTCGCACGGCATCGCGCAGATCGACCAGCGACAGGCCGCGCTCGGCGAGTCGCGCCGCATCGACCTCGATGCGGACCTGGCGCGCCGCGCCACCGGACACGTCGACGCGCGAGACACCGGCCACCCGCTCCATCCGCGGCCGGATGTGGTCCTCCGCGAAGTCCTGCATCAGGTTGAGGTCGAGTCCGAGCGGGTTGCCGTCCCGCGCAGTGAGCCGGTAGTACATGAACGCGTTTTCGGAAAAGGAATTGGTCGACAGGCGCGGCTCATCGACATTTTCCGGATAGGCCGGCACCTGGCTGAGCGCGTTGTTGACCCGGATCAGCGCGTCCGAGACATCGACGCCGAACGGGAACTCGAGCCTGATGGTCGCCCGCCCCGTCTCGGCCGACGACACCATCCGATCGAGGTTGGGCACCGTGCGCAGGAATCTTTCCTGCTCGAGCAGGATCTCCTTCTCGATATCCTGCGGCGTGGCACCCGGCCATGTCGTCTCGACCGAGACGGTGCGCACCTCGAGATCCGGGATCATCTGCACCGGCATGCGCACCGCCGCCGCGATGGCGAGCACGCAGAAGATCAGCACGACCACGGCCTGCAACGTGCCTTGCCGGACGATCGCGTCGAACATCGTCAGCGACTGCCGGTCACGCGAACCGCTTGACCGTCGCGCAGGCGCTCGTTGCCGCGCACGATCACGCGCTCGCCCTGCTCCAGCCCTTCGAGCACTTCCACCCGCGACCCGCCGCGACCAAGCTTCACGCGCCGTTCGACGGCAGCGCTGCCGCCCGCCGCGTCCCTGACGATGAACACGGTGTTGCTGCCATCGGGATAACGCACCAGTGCGTCGCGTGAGATCACGAGCGCGCGCTGCGACCCCGGCAGGCCGATCACGGCCGTGGCGGACGTGCCCGGCAGCAAGCGCCCGGCGACGTCATCGACGAGCACGCGCACGAGGAAGGTGCGCGCGGCAGCATCGCTGACCGGCACACGCGCGACGATCCGGCCCGCCAGGGATTCACCACCCAATGCGTCGGAGAACACGCGCACCGTCGCATCTTCGCGGATGGCGGCGAAACGCTCCTGCGGCGCCTGGACATCGAGGCGCACGCGATCCGTCGCGACGAGCTCGATGACCGGCGTGCCGCGCGCGACCCATTCGCCCGCTTCGGTCAGACGCCGCGCGATGACGCCGGCACGACGTGGCGCCGCAACAGCTCGGCCTGCTCCTGCTCGCCGGCGCCGGCAGCGACGAGCGCCGCAGCCGCGAGCGTTGCTTCCGACTCCCGGCGCGCGACCTCCGTCTGCGGCAGGTGGCCCTCGGCAACCAGCCGGCGCGCCTCAACGGCGAGTCGCTGCGCCTCATCGGCGCGGGCCCGGGTCTCGGCCGTATTCGCTTTCGCACGCGCGAGCGCCAGCCGGGCCACGGCGGCATCGAGTTCGATCAACGGTGTGCCGGCCTTCACGGCATCGCCCGCATCGACGCGCACCCGCGCGACTAGCCCATCGACGCGCGGCGACAACCGAGCGCTGCGTTCGGCGGTCAACGTGCCAGTAAGGCGCAGCTCTTCGGAAACCGCGGCGGGACGCGGCACTTCGACGATGACCGGCACGGCACCCTGCGCCCAGGCGTGAGTGATGGCCAGCGCACAGGCAGCGCCCAGCGACGCGGCGGATCGGTGCCAGTGTGGACGCATTCCTTCGAGTCCCCCAGTCGCGCAGCGGAGCGCACGAGTCTAGGAGATCGAGGTCTGGATTTACAGGCCGATACCGCGGGTCCTGTGATGGCGGCGCTTACTCCCGCCCAAGGGTTCCGAACACGCGCCGCGTGTAATCCTGCAGATCGTGAGTGCGCTCGACACCGGCCTGGGTGGATGGCTGCCAGGCCTCCACCGCACCCGCCGGCAGGCAGCGGTGCTCTGCCAGCACTCGCTCGAGAGCATCGAGGCGCGCACGCGTCGCGGCGAGCTCGGTGCTGAGGGCGACGACGACATCCCAGAGCTTCTCGTCGCTGGCATCCTGGAGGAAGCGCGGCCGCGCCGGGCCGGCCACCTGCGGCGCAGGGATGTGCGTGCTCATGCCGCCCCCTTCCACGCGCCAACGACCTGCCAGTTACCGGTGCGGCCGTAGTCTTCGATGCGACCCGGCGCGTGGTGATCGGTGTTCCAGGGCACGGCCGACACCGCGTCGACGAAGATCCGGTCCGCCGCGAAGCCCGCCTGCGCAAGCTCATCGCTCAGATCGAGTTCGTACAGCCGGCTCCAGAAGTTCTCGTTGTTGAAGCGGCCGTCCCAGTCGCGCATGCATTGCTCGAACCACGGCCGGTCATCGTACGGAGGTTGCTCCACGTGCAGCGTCAAGCCACCGGGCGCAAGTTGCGCCTCGCAACCGCGGAACACGTTGCGCAGCGCCTCGTGGCTCGTCTCGTGCAGCACGATCGCGGTGTAGGCGAGATCGACCGGACCGATCTGCGCCGGAATCGCCTCGATGTCGGCGCGCACCCAGCGGATGTTGCGAATGCCGAGCGACGCGGCACGCGCAGCGGCATAGCGCAGCATGCTGGCACCGGCGTCGATCGCGATGATCTCGGCATCCGGAAAGGCGCGCGCGACCGCGCAGGTGTTGAGCCCCGCGCCACAGCCGAGATCGAGAATGCGCCGCGGCCGGAACCCCGGAAAGCGAGCCGCGATCCACCGCGCGAGCGCGCGACCGGCGCCGTCGCTGTACGGACCGGAACGACCTGGCACCACCGAGTAGGACGACGCCTCATACGCGGCGCCGGCCGTGACATCGTCGTCACCGAAGTCCGCGAGGTAGCCGCCGGGCAACAGATGGGCGTGCACGTCGACGAGGTAGCTGGGCGCAGCCATGGATGCACCGAGTTCGACGGGGGCAGCCTCGGCGATGGCCGCGCGATACGCAGCGGACAAAGTGTCGCGCTGCCGCGCAGCCGTCTCGTGGTTGCGGATCTGCCGCATTTCCATCGATCGGCGGCGCAGGTGGCTCCAGAGACTGAAGCTGGGGTCTTGCTCCAGCAGCGCCCAGGCCTGCTGCCGATTCTCGACGGGCGCGGCGGTTGCCGCCTGGTCGAAGCGCGCGCGCATCGCCGGCACGACGTCCTGCGCCAGGAAATAATTCAAATGGGTCAGCGCATCGAGGCGTGCGCGCTCGTCGGCGTTCAGCTGCGGCAGCACGGCGTGGCGGCCAATGGTGTACCAGGGCTGCGGCAGCGTGCCGATTGGCAATTGCGCGGCAACGCCGGGACCCTGGGGTTCGACGACCGCCGCCGAAGCGACAGGTGCGGCGACGGGTGCGGAGCGGACTGAGCGGGACGCGGCGATCGACATGGCAACTCCTTTGCTGTCTGTGAAGCCAGTATGCGGGGGCTACACTATTCGGACTAGCAGGATTATTCTGACTAACAGTACTGCTATTCCGGATGTTTACATGAACCTGCGCCACCTGGATCTCGTGCAACTCGACTACCTGCGCGCAGTCGCGCGAACCGGGTCCATCACGGCCGCGGCAACCGCACTGTCGGTAGCGCCACAGACCGTCAGTGGCCAGATCGGGGTGCTGGAAGCGCGCCTTGGCGCGCCATTGCTGGAACGCGTAGGTCGCGGCGTGCGTTTCACCGATGCCGGACGCCTGGTGCTCGACTACGCAGCCGACATGCTGAGCCGCGGCGAAGACCTGCTGCGGGCACTGGAGGGCTCTGCGGGACAGCCGACGACGTTCACGATCGGCGTCGACCAGATCGTGCCTAAACTCGTTGCCCGTCGCTTCCTCGAACCCGTCCTGGGGCTCGAATCCGCGCCGCGCCTCGTCTGCCGCGAAGGCAACGAAGCGACACTCGTCGCGGAACTGCGGGCGAGGCGCCTCGATGCCATCCTGGTGCCAGGCGCGCCCGCGGATGCGGCGGGACTGCGCGTCACCCTGCTCGCGAGCTCTGCAGTGTCGGTGTTCGCAACGCGTGCGCTTGCTCGCAGGCTCAAGCCGCGGTTCCCGGCCAGCCTCGCCGGAGCGCCGCTGCTGCTGCCCGGTGCAACCAGCGATGCGCGGCGGCTGGTCGAGGGCTGGCTTGCCAGTCGCGGCCTGCAACCCCGCATCGTCGGCGAATTCGACGACGCCGCACTACGCGAAGTGTTCGGCGCGGTCGGCGCTGGCGTGATCTTCGCGCCCGACCTGATCGGCACAGCCCTTCGCAAGATCTACGGCGTGGAACGCGTCGGCACGCTGCCCGAGTTGACGGCGCGCTATTTTCTCGTAACACCCGAGCGTCGTCACCAGCCTCCGGCGCTGTCGGCGATCGAAGCTGCAGCAGAGGCATCACCCACAGCCCGAACCGAAAGGCCCGCCGGCTGACCGCCTCTCAGGGCGCTGTGGCTGCAGCCACTAGCTCCATGAGGCGCGCGCGCATGAAGCCCAGCTTCAGGTCGGCCCTGGCGTCGGCTGGAAGTTCTTCCTGAAACTGGACCAGCGAGGGGTCCGCAGCGGCGCCTGTCATGGCGTCGACACGAGCGGAGGTGAATCGCAAGCGCAGGCGGAAGATCTGCGACTGCTCGCCCATACCATCGACGAACGCAAGTGCCGCCCGGGCACCCGCGATGTCGCCGAGACCAGCGCGGATGACGGCGAGCGCCAGATTCTCGTCCGCGCCACCCTCGGCCCGTCCACCCGCATAGGTTGCATTCAGCGCAATCGAACGGCGCAGCGACTGCTCGGCCTCGTCGTAACGACGCTGCTCCGCCAGTGCGCGCGACAGCAGGTAGTGACCTCGCGCAGTCACGGCACTCTCGCCAGTGCGGGCAACATCTTCCGTCACGATCGCACGGGCGATGCTTTCCGTGGCGCTGAAATCCTGCTGTGCGAACAGCAGCAGCTCCGCCAGATTCGCGCGCACCAGCGCACGATTCATCGGCGGTGCCGCGGGGTTCGCCTCGTAAACCGCCAGCATCGCGCGCAACGCGGCGGCCGACTCAGCATGATTCGAGCGCAGGCGCGCAATCTGCAGGCGCCCGGCCAGACTTTCGATCTGCTCCTCGGGCTCCGCCTGCAGGCCGCGTGTCTCCTCGACCCGTTCAGCATAGAGCAACTCGGCAGAGGCGATGTCCGCCGGCGCGCGGGTAACGTTCGCAATGCGCATCGCGACATTGAACTTGTCGACCGCGGAGCGGCGCGGACCAGACTGCATCCGCGCGTAAATGTCGCGCAGTTTCGGCAACGCTTCATCGCGTTTCCCCGAGTCGAACAGGCTCATCGCATAGAGTTCCATGCCCGCGTCGAGCAAGGGCTTCGGGCCGTAGCCTGCATCGATCCAGGCAGCAAACACCTCATGCGCCGTTGCGTGGTCGCGCCGGAAGTAGAAATTGCGCGCCACGGCAAAACTCAATGCCGCGGTCGGTTCAGGCGATGCCTCCCACGCCGCGTGACGCTCACGCCAGATGCTCATCAGTTTGTCGCGCAGGACCTGCGAGCCCTCGTCACCGCCGAATGCGCCTC
>JBIITU010000382.1:0-3497 GCA_044340335.1 Steroidobacteraceae bacterium | reverse complement strand
CATCCGGCGCCAGCGGTTGCGCAGCGCGATCGCGACGGCGCGCTTGGCGTCGTTCTGGCCGATGATGTGCTTGTCGAGCTCGGCGACGATCTGGCGCGGCGTCAGCGCGCGCGCGTCGTTCGTGCGGGCTTCGGCCGCGGAGGAGGCCGCGTCTTCAGGTCTGGCGTTCATCGCGCGCCCTCCGTCGGCAAGGTTTCGATGGTCAGGTTGCGGTTGGTGAAAACACAGATGTCGGCGGCGATGTTCAGCGAGCGCTCGACGATGCTGCGCGCATCGAGTTCGGTGTTCTCGAGCAGCGCGCGCGCCGCGGACTGCGCGAACGGGCCGCCGGAGCCGATCGCGACCAGGTCATGCTCGGGTTCGATGACGTCGCCATTGCCCGAGATCACGAACAGCTTGGTGGGGTCACCGACCAGCAGCAGTGCTTCGAGGCGGCGCAGGTAGCGATCCGAGCGCCAGTCCTTCGCGAGCTCGATCGCGGCGCGGGTCAGGTTGCCGAACTTCTCGAGCTTGCCCTCGAAGCGTTCGAACAGCGTGAAGGCATCGGCCGTGCCGCCAGCGAAGCCGCCGATGACCTTGCCGCCGCCCAGCAGTCGCACCTTGCGGGCATTGCCCTTCATGACGGTGTTGCCGAGGCTGACCTGGCCGTCGCCGCCAATGGCGACGATGCCGCCCCTGCGCACGCCCAGGATGGTCGTGCCATGGGGATTGAAGCTGTCTGACATCAGGAACGTCCTGTTCGCTTGGTTCTGGCCCGGGGATGGGCCTTGTCGTAGATGCGGGCCAGGTGCTGGAAATCAAGGTGGGTATAGACCTGGGTCGTGGCGATGTCGGCATGCCCCAGCATCTCCTGCACGCCGCGCAAATCCTGACTGGATTCAAGCAGATGCGTCGCGAACGAGTGGCGGAACAGGTGCGGGTGCACGTGCACCGGGAGGCCCTGGCGACGGGCCCAGTAGGCGACCCGGCTCTGGATCGCGCGCTGCCCGAGGCGGCGGCCGTTCTGGCCGACGAACAGCGCGGATTCGTCGATGGCCGCGAGCGCAGCCCGTTCGCGGCCCCAGCGCTCGAGCGCCTCGCGCGCGACCCGCCCGACCGGCACGATCCGCGTCCGCCGACCCTTGCCGGTCACGCGCACCGTGCCTTCGCGCAGGTCGACTTCGCCGAGATCCAGGCTGACGAGCTCGGACAAGCGCAGGCCCGACGAATAGAACAGCTCCATCAGCGCGCGATCGCGGATCGCAAGCGCATCCTCGGCCGGAATCTCGAGCAGCCGCGCGATCTGGTCGGCATCGAGCGCGCCGGGCAGCCGGCGCTTGGTCTTGGGCGCGCGGATGTCGCTCGCGGGGTTCGTCGTCAGTGCGCCTTCGCGGATCAGGTAGCGGCAGAAGCTGCGCACCGCCGACAGCAGCCGCTGCACGCTGCGCGGATCGAGTCCGCCGGCATGCGCGCGCGCGGCGAACATGCGGATGTGCTGGCTGTCGAGTGCGCGCCATTCTTCGAGCGAATGCGCGTCGCAATAGGCCGCGAGGCGCGCGAGATCGCGCCGATAGGCGGCCACCGTATGCGCCGACAGGCGGCGTTCGGTGGCCAGGTGCCGCTCGAAGCGCGGCAGCCAGTCGAGTGCAGTGGGTGTCATGCGGAACCGGATCTGCGTGCCGGTTGCACGCGGCCTGCCTAGCGGAACCGCTGCACGGCGTCGGCGATCAGGTCGCCCATGCGGGCGAGGAATTCCGTGCTCATGCCGGGATGAAAGCGCGCCGGATCGTTCGAGCCCACGGCCAGCAGGCCGACCGGCGTGACGACACCCGCCGCGCCGGTGCGCAGCAGCGGCACGAGCGCCACCGACGCGACGCCGCCGGCATCCGCGCCGAACAGGAACTCGCGCTGCGAGTCACGCACCTGGCCGCAGCGCGGCTTGGCGCTCTCGAACAGCGAATCGAACGAGCGCAGCGCGGCGTCGTCGCCGCCGACGCTGCGCAGGAAGCGCTCGAGGCCGCCCTGCGCCAGCGCGGGCTCGGCGGGGCCGATCAGCACCAGCCGGGCGTTGAAGGCATCGAAGTCCTCGCGCAGCGAGGCCTCGAGTTCCGTCAGCGTCGCGGCCAGCGTGCTGGCGCGCAGCAGCCGGCGCGTGAAGCGGTGGATCTTGTCGGCGAGCTGGTCGTTGGCGCGCGCGACGCGGACGAACTCGTTGAGTTTCTCTTCCATGGCCGCGTGCTTGTCGCGCAGCACCTCGACCTGGCGCTCGATCAGCGACACCGCGGCGCCGCGCGCGTGCGGCAGCTTCAGGCGCGCGAGCGCATTGGGATGGCGCTCGAAGAAATCCGCGTGGGTTTCGAGATAGGCCGTGATGGCGGCTTCGTCGAGGGCGGGTGCGGCGCTGCCGCGTGCGGCGTTGGAACTCATGATGCGGAACCGACCTCCGGGATATCGACTTCACCTTCAAATGCGACGGCGGCGGGGCCCTGCAGCCACAGGTGCTGCCCCGGGCCTTCCCAGGCGACGTCGAGAACGCCGCCGGGCAGGTGCACGCTGACGCGCCCCGCGAGTCTGCCAGCTTTGCGCCCGACTGCAACCGCCGCGCAGGCGCCGGTGCCGCAAGCCAGCGTTTCGCCGACGCCCCGCTCGAACACGCGCAGCTTCACGTGCGTGGCATCGACGATTTGCATGAAGCCGGCGTTGACGCGCCGCGGGAAGCGCGAATGACGCTCGATCGCGGCGCCGAGCGTGGCCACGGGCGCAGTCGCGACGTCGTCGACGAGCAGCACCGCATGCGGATTGCCCATCGAGACCGCGCCCACTTCGACGCGCTGGCCGTCGACGTCGAGGGCATGGAACGGCGAACCGGCCGCGAGTGGTCCGGAGGAGACGAACGGCAGCGCCGCCGGGTCGAAGCGCGGCTCGCCCATGTCGACGGCAATGACACCTGCGGCGACGATGCGTGCGGCGACCGGGCCGGCCGGACTGTCCATCGCGATATCGCCGGGTTGCGCGCGCGCCGTGCGGCGCAGCAGCTCGGCGACCGCGCGCGCGCCGTTGCCGCACTGCTCGACTTCGCCGCCGTCGGCATTGAAGATGCGGTAGTAGACCTGAGTGCCGGCGCGCCGCGGCGGCATCAGCACCAGCGCCTGGTCGAAGCCGATGCCGGTGTGCCGGTCGGCGAGCGCGCGCAGCTGCGCCGCGCCCGGCACGGCGCGCTCATCGGCGGCATCGAAGACGATGAAGTCGTTGCCGGCGCCGTGCATCTTGGTGAAGCGCAGTTTCATCGTCGCGCCCTGCGTCAGCCGAGCGCGGCGCGGTCGCGCCACAGGCAGCGGTCCATGACCGTCAGGATGCCGGCATCGCGCGCGCGCGCCGCGGCACGCGCATCGACGACGCCATCCTGCAGCCACAGCGCCGGCAGGCCGAGCCGGATGCAGTCGTCGACGATGCCGGCCACATGCTCGGGGCGGCGGAACACGTCGACCAGATCGACCTGCTCGCCCGCGGCGAGCACG
>JBIITU010000380.1:0-3507 GCA_044340335.1 Steroidobacteraceae bacterium | reverse complement strand
TGCGGCCCCGCGCACTGGTGCCAACCGCATGGCCTGCGCCCGCCGATCGCGAGTGTGCGTTCGATCACTGGCAGCGGCAGGACATTGCCGCTGGCCTGCCCCAGGTCTACGCGGCGACCGCGGCTGCGTTCGTCGCACAGATGCTGAATCTCGACCTGATCGGGGGCATCGCCTTCGACAAGGGTTGCTACACCGGCCAGGAAGTCATCGCGCGCGCGCACTATCGCGGCCGGGTCAAGCGGCGGATGCAACGCTTTGGCTCGCGCCTGGGCACCGCGGCCGACTGGCCACCCGGCGCACAGGGACTGCTGCCGGACGGTCGACGCTTCGAGGTCGTCGACAGTGTCGACCGACCCGACGGCGGCTGCGAATGGCTGGCCGTGACCACGTTCGCCGTGCCAGCGATGGCCCCGCGCCCGGACGACGTCGTGGCCATCGGCAGCGAGCCCGCCAGCGCATCGCCGCTGCGCCGTTGTGCCGATGCCGAACCGCTGTCCCTGCCCTACGCGCTGCCGGTCGAGCCCTGAACAGGCCCTAGAGGTCGATCAGCGCGACGTCAGCCGGCAGGATGGCCTCGCCGAGAAAGCGGCTGCCCACGCGCGCGAAACGTTCGACACCATCGGTCGCGAGCAACTGCACGGCGCCGCGCGGACCTGCGCCACGCAACAGGCGGCGCGCGGCCAGCGTCGTCTCGACTGCGGCCGCAGTAGTGACGGCCGAATCGACGATCGCGACGGAGTCACCGACGAAACCGCCCAGCGCCGCGCGCAGCAGCGGGAAATGCGTGCAGCCAAGCACCAGCACGTCGGCCCGGCTGCGCATCGCTGCGTTGGAGCGCGCGCCCGGAAACACCGGCGCGAGATATGCGCGGATCGCAGCATCGACAACCGGCCCCTGCGACCAACCTTCTTCGGCCAGCGCCACGAACAGCTGGCAGGCGAGCGCCTGCACGTCGGCATCCGGCCGGCTGCGCAGGATGGCCTGCTGATACGCTCCGCCGCGCACGGTGCCTTCGGTCGCGATGACCACGATATGTCCGTTGCGCGTGGCCGCACAGGCAGCTGCAGCGCCAGGCTCGACCACACCGACCACGGGCAGCCCGGGAAATCGCTCGCGCAGCGCTGGCAGTGCAGCAGCGGTCGCGGTGTTGCAGGCGATCACGAGGGCCTTGATGCCGCGGCCGACCAGCGCTTCGCTGGCCTGCAACGCGTAGCGGACCACCGTCTCGCCACTCTTGGTGCCATACGGCAGGCGCGCGGTGTCGCCGAGGTAGACGAAATGCTCGGTCGGCAGGCGCGCTCGCAGCGCCGCCAGCACCGTGAGCCCGCCCACGCCGGAATCGAACACGCCGATCGGCGCAGCGCGATCCGCCGCAGCGGCTGGGTTCAATCCGCCTCCGGGCGCAGATGCGGGAACAGCAGCACGTCGCGGATCGACGCCGAGTCGGTCAGCAGCATGACGAGCCGGTCGATGCCGACGCCGAGCCCGGCGGTGGGCGGCAGGCCGTATTCGAGCGCCCGGACATAATCGGCGTCGTAGAACATCGCCTCTTCGTCGCCGGCGTCCTTGCGTTCGACCTGCGCCCGGAAGCGCGCCGCCTGGTCTTCGGCATCGTTGAGCTCGGAGAAGCCGTTGGCGAGCTCGCGGCCACCGACGAAGAACTCGAAACGATCGGTCAGGAACGGATCGGCATCGTTGGCCCGCGACAGCGGCGACACCTCTGCCGGATAGGCATAGACGAACGTCGGATCCTGCAGCGTGTGCTCGCCGGTTTTCTCGAACAGCTCGATCAGCAGCTTGCCTGCACCGTCCCCAGACTTCCACGGAATGCCGCGTGCCTCGCAGGCCGCGCGCAGATACGGCACGTCACGCAGCCGATCCGCATCGAGATCCGGATTCTGCTCGAGCACGAGCTCCGCGACACTCACGCGACGGAACGGCTGCGTGAAGTCGTAGCTGCGGCCCTGGCTCGTGAAAGTCGCCGCGCCGAGCACCGCCTCGGCGAGGCCGCGCATCATGCGCTCGACCAGGTCCATCAGGTCCTGGTAATCCGCGTAGGCCCAGTACAGCTCGAGCATCGTGAACTCGGGGTTGTGGCGCGTCGACAGCCCCTCGTTGCGGAAGTTGCGGTTGATCTCGTAGACCCGCTCGAAGCCGCCGACCACGAGCCGCTTCAGGTACAGCTCGGGCGCGATGCGCAGGTACATGTCGAGGTCGAGCGCATTGTGGTGCGTGGTGAACGGCCGCGCCGCGGCACCACCCGGGATCGGCTGCATCATCGGCGTCTCGACTTCCATGAAGCCGAGGGAGTCGAGCATGTCGCGCAGGAAGCGCACCGCCTGCGTGCGCTTGCGGAACACCGCGCGGCTGTCCTCGTTCATGATCAGGTCGACGTAGCGCTGCCGATAGCGCGCTTCGGTATCCGCAAGCCCGTGCCATTTGTCCGGCAGCGGCCGCAGCGACTTGACCAGCAGGCGCAGCGATTCGACCCGCACCGACAACTCGCCGGTCTTGGTGCGGAACAGCACGCCCTCGGCGCCCAGGATGTCGCCGATGTCCCAGCCCTTGAAGGCCTCGTAGACATCGCCCAGCGCATCGCGCTGCAGGAACAACTGGATCTGCCCCGACGAATCCTGCACCTTTACGAAGCTCGCCTTGCCCATGATCCGGCGCAGCATCATCCGGCCCGCGACCCGCACGCGCACCGGCGCCGCCTCGAGCGCCTCGGCGGTTGCGTCCGCGTAACCCGACAGCACGTCGCCCGCAAGCGCATCGCGCCGGAAATCGTTGGGGAACGCGGAGCCCTGCTCACCCGCCGCAACCCGCAGCTGCGCGAGCTTCGCGCGCCGCTCGGCAACCAATTTGTTCTCGTCGGGTTTGTTTTCGTCGGGCTTGTTCTCGTCCTGCGGCGGTGCCGTGTCGGTCATGGCTTACAACCCTGCCTTCAGCGAGGCCTCGAGGAACGGATCGATGTCGCCGTCGAGCACGGCGACGGTATTGCCGATCTCGACGTTGGTGCGCAGATCCTTGATTCGCGACTGGTCGAGCACGTACGAGCGGATCTGGTGACCCCAGCTGACGTCCGACTTCGAATCCTCGAGCACCTTCGCGGCGGCGTTACGCTTGTTGACCTCGAGCTCGTAGAGCTTGGCCTTCAGCATCTTCATCGCCTTGTCGCGATTCTTGTGCTGGCTGCGCTCCTGCTGGCAGGCGACCACGATGCCGCTCGGCATGTGGCGCAGGCGCACGGCTGATTCCGTCTTGTTGACGTGCTGGCCGCCGGCGCCGCTCGAGCGGAACACATCCATCTCGATGTCGGCCGGATTGACCTCGATGTTGATGTCGTCGTCGATCTCGGGCGAGATGAACACGGAGGCGAACGACGTGTGCCGCCGGTTGCCCGAATCGAACGGCGACTTGCGCACGAGCCTGTGCACGCCCGTCTCGGTGCGCAGCCAGCCGTAGGCATTCTCGCCGCGGATGCCGAGCGTCGCGCTCTTGATGCCG
>JBIITU010000381.1:0-3507 GCA_044340335.1 Steroidobacteraceae bacterium | reverse complement strand
GCTGCACTTGAAGAATCTGGCTTTCGAGTCGGTGCCACGACGCTTCGCGGCGGGCGAGCATCGACACCCGGACTACCTCTCGCGTAACCCGCAGGGACTGATTCCGGCGCTCGAGACGTCGCAAGGCGTGCTTTCCCAGTCGCTGGCCATTATCGAGTACCTTGACGAATTGCACCCGGATCCACCGCTCCTGCCCTCCGATCCGTTCGGCCGGGCGCAAGTGCGGGCGATGGCGCAGCTGATCGCCTGCGACATCCATCCCATCAACAACTTGCGTGTCCTGAACTATTTGCGTCAACCGTTGGGCCACGTTGACGCTGAGGTCAAAAACTGGGTGCGCCACTGGATTGCGGCTGGCTTCGAAGGGCTCGAAGAGTTTGCGAGACGGTACAGCCACGACAGGCGGCATCTGTTCGGCAACAGTGTGACGCTTGCCGATCTCTGCTTGGTGCCGCAAATGTATAATGCGCGTCGCTTCGATTGCGCACTCGACGCCTACCCGACGCTCCGTGCGATCGATGCGCACCTTGCGACACTGCCCGCTTTCTCGGCAGCTGTCCCGGAACTTCAACCCGACGCGGAGCCTCCGGCCGCCAAAACGTGACGGCGACTCCGCCCGCTCAGCCAGACCGGCTCAGCAAGTCAAACTTCCCACCGTCGACGCTGACGCATTGCGCGGTCATGAAGGCCGCATCATCGCTCGCCATGAACGCGGCGACGCCTGCAATGTCTTCGGGAGTTCCGATTCGGCCCAGCATGGTCGCTGCCCCTGCATTGCGGCGCATGTGTTCGATTTCATCGATATCGCGCGTTTGGTCGCCCATGCCTGTTTCGATCAGCCCCGGGCAGATGGCGTTGACCGTGATTCGCCGGGAACCGAATTCGAACGCCAAACGCTTGGTCAGCATATTGAGTGCTGATTTCGCGACAGCGTAGGGCGCCAGGCCGGGCACGGCGGTGGCCATCGCACCGATGGAGCTGATGTTGACGATGCGGCCGCAACCATGCAGAGCAAGCGCGTGCACGGCCTGCTGAGCACACCACATCGGCGCATGCACGGCGAGCCGCATTGCCTCGTCGAGCAGCGCGGATGACATCTGCTCGGCCGTGCCGAGCACGGCAACACCCGCATTGTTCACGAGAATGTCGAGCCGCCCCCAGCGCTGCGTCGCCTGCGAGACAAGGTCTCGGCAGGCACGCTCATCGCGCAGGTCAGCCTGCAGCGCCTCCGCCTCGCCGCCGGCTGCTTGAATATGCCGCACGACGACGTCGGCCGCGTCGCGCCGCTGTGCGTAGGCAAGCACGACACGAGCGCCCTCGGCAGCCAGGCGCTGCGTGATTGCCGCGCCAATGCCGCGCGAGCCACCGGTGACGAGGGCAACCCGCCCCGACAGCCGCGCGATCGGCATCGCCGCCAACTGCCTCAGAATCGGGCGCTAAACGTCACGCCAAACGTCCGCGGCTCGTTGGGACTGCACTGCGCGACGCCCCACGGCAGCGTGCCGGAGTTCAAGCAGAAGCGCTCGTCGCCCAGGTTTCGTGCCCAGAGCGTAGCGTCATACTGCTGTTGGTCGCCGAATGCCCACCCCAACCGCAGATCGAAGACGGTATGGGCCGACTCGCTCGTGTAGTCGAAGTTCTCAGCCTCAAAATACTGTTCGCCCGTATGCAGCGCGTTGATCTGCGCGCTGAAGACGCCGTTGGTCATTTCCCAGCTGCGGCGCACCAGAGCATTGATGTTGATGTCCGGCGTCAGGATCAGGTTGTTGCCATCGGCCACAACGACCGGGGACACGGAATCATCGAGCACGAACCGATCGTACGTCGCGTCGATCCACCCAGCGCCTGCCTGCACGAGCCAGCCCTCTGCGGGGGCCCACTTGAGCTCGAGCTCGACGCCTTGTCCGGTTGAGCCCGCGGCGTTGCGCAGAACGAGCACTCCGTCTGAATTGAAGCCGAAGACCTGCTGGTCCTGGTAGTCGTTGTAGAACACGGCGCCATTGAACTGCAACGCGCCATCGGCGAGATCCGACTTGAACCCGAGCTCGACGGTCGTCAGCTTCTCCGGATTCACACCGCGCTGGAATGCCGCGGCACCGGCCGGCGGCGCAACCGCCACCGGGGGGCCAGGAAAGAGACCCGCTGCGGCGAAATTGAACGTGCCTCCCTTGAATCCACGCGAAACGCTGCCGTAAAAGAGCAGATCATCGTTCGGCGCGTAGTTCACACCGATCTTCCCGCCCCAGTTGTCCCAAGTCTTGTCGTACGGCACGAGCGTGAAGAAGGCCGGCTCGGCGATCTGCCGCGCAAGCCGCAGATCAACGTGCGTACCCACGGCGGGGAACCTGGACGTATCGTTGAGAAACGTGCGCAGGCGCTCCGCGTTCCCGCTCTTCTTCTCGGACGAGAAGCGCGCCCCGAGCGTCATGGACCAGGCGTCGTTGAACGCGTAGTCCACCTGACCGTAGGCCGAATACACGTCGTTGTCCTGATCGTAGCCCGTCGCGGTGAAAGACACGGGCGGCAGCCGATCAAACGGCGGCGGAAGCCCTGATGGGTCGCCACCGATCCGGCGCACGGCAGCCGTGACGCCGAGCTGCGTTTCGCGGGAATAGAACACACCGCCGAGCCAGCGCAAGGCGCCCTCGCCTGTCGACGCCAGACGGAACTCCTGGCTGAACTGGCGCGTGGTGGCGTCGATGTGGACATCGGCGATTGCCGCGGCACCGCCGTCAGTATCCTCCGTACGCGCGATCTCGTTGCGGACCAGGGAGCTGATCGACGTCAGTCGCAGCACACCGATGTCCCAGCCGATGTTGGCGGTCGCACCCCAGGCGGTCACATCTTCGAGCGGATTTGGATCGTTGGCATAGACCTCGTCGAAGTCGCCTGAATCAGCGAAGCCTGCAACATCGGTGCATCCGCTGCCGATGCCCCGGGAACGAGCGCAGGGCACCGAAGGTGCCGGAAACCTCGGATCGCGCAGGCCCACCGCCTTGTAGCGCAGGCTTTGCCCGCGACTTGTACCGTAGAATGCCGACGCGAACAGATCTCCCGTCTCGCCAAGCTTGGCGGCGAGGCTGAGCCGCAATGCGCTGCGTTGCCGATCAGAGTCGTCGGTGCCAAGCGTGCGATTGCGAAAAATCCCGTCGCGGCTCTGGCTCATGGCGGCGATGCGCAGCGCCGCCCGATCGGAAAGGGCCGTCGACATCGCTCCTTCCACTTCGACCGCATCGAAGTTACCGAGTGTCAGCACCGCGCGCCCGTCCGACTCGCCACCGACCACCGGCCGCCGCGTCACGAAATTCACCGCTCCGCCCGACGTACTCCGCCCATACAGTGTCACTTGTGGTCCGCGCAGCACCTCGACACGCGCAAGATCGAAGAGCGCGAAGGTGTTGAGCACGGGCGAGTTCAGTGCGACCTCGTCGACGATGATGCCGACGGAGCCGACCTGACTCGTCGTGAAGTTGACGTCAGTGACGCCCCGCATCCCGATATTCGACC
>JBIITU010000431.1:0-2932 GCA_044340335.1 Steroidobacteraceae bacterium | reverse complement strand
AGCAGCAGCGCGGCATCTTCGGCGGTCAGGCTGATGATGCCGGCCTGGTCGAGACTGGAGGCGAAGGCGATCATGCCGTAGCGCGAGACCCGGCCGTAGGTGGGCTTGAGTCCGGTGACGCCGCACAGCGCCGCGGGCTGGCGGATCGAGCCGCCGGTATCGGTGGCGGTCGCCGCCGGCGCGAGACGCGCCGCCACGACCGCAGCCGAACCGCCCGACGAGCCGCCCGGCACGCAGCGCGTATCCCAGGGGTTGCGCACCGGCCCGAAGTGGCTGGTCTCGTTCGACGAGCCCATCGCGAACTCGTCCATGTTGGCCTTGCCGAGCATGACCATGCCGGCGGCCTTGAGCTTCGCCACCACGGTGGCGTCGTACGGCGAGACGAAATTCGCCAGCATCTTCGAGCCGCACGAGGTCAGCACCCCCTCGGTGCAGAAAATATCCTTGTGCGCCAGTGGGATACCGGTCAGCGACCCGGCTTTACCTGCGGCTCGCGCGGCGTCGGCGGCGGCCGCCTGGGCAAGCGCGCGCTCGGCCGTGATGGTGACCATGGCGTTGAGCTGCGGCTGCGCGGCCTCGAGACGGCCGAGGAACGCCCGCGTCAGTTCGACGCTAGAGAACTCGCCGCGCGCGAGGCCCTGTCCGAGTTCGGCGACAGTTTGGGTATGCAGGCTCACTCGATCACCTTGGGCACGAGGTAGAGGCCTGCCTCGGTGGCCGCCGCGTTCTGCTGGAACAGCTCGCGCCGGTTCGTTTCGTCGACGAGATCCGGTCGCAGGCGCTGCGCGAGGCCCGGCAAGGGGTGCGCCATCGGCGCGCTGTCGCCGGTTTCGGCCCGCTCGAGCTCGCCGACGAAGTCGACGATGCTCGACAGCGATGCCACGTAGACCGGAATCTCGGCCTCCGTGAGGTTGAGCCGCGCAAGATGCGCGATGCGTTCGATGTCGGCGCGTGTCAGGCTCATGTGAAGTACTGCAAAAACTGCGGAAAAAGACGCACCGAATGATACACGCTCGCCTTGTGGAACGTCGGGCAGGTTGTTAGATTACTGCAACTTTTTTGGCGCGCTTCGCGCGTGCGGTCGCCACCCTGATGTTCAAATCTCTTCGCGGCATGTTCTCCACCGATCTTTCGATCGACCTGGGAACGGCAAACACCCTCATTTACGTGCGCGGCAAAGGCATCGTGCTCAACGAGCCGTCGGTCGTCGCCGTGCAGGACGAATTCAATCGCGCCGGCAAGATCATCGTCGCCGTCGGTGTCGAGGCCAAGAACATGCTTGGCCGCACGCCCGGCCACATCACGGCCGTGCGCCCGATGAAGGACGGCGTCATCGCCGACTTCACCTACACCGAGAAGATGCTGCAGTACTTCATCAACAAGGTGCACGGCAACAAGCTGCTGAAGCCGTCGCCGCGGGTGCTGGTCTGCGTGCCGGTCGGCTCGACCCAGGTGGAGCGCCGCGCCATCAAGGAATCCGCCGAAGGCGCAGGCGCGCGCAACGTCGGCATCGTCAGCGAGCCGATGGCGGCTGCCGTCGGTGCCGGCCTGCCGGTGCAGGAAGCGCGCGGCTCCATGGTGCTCGACATCGGCGGCGGCACGTCGGAAGTGGCGGTCATTTCGCTGAACGGCATCGTCTACGCGAACTCGGCCCGCATCGGCGGCGACCGCTTCGACGAAGCGATCATGAACTACGTGCGCCGCAACTACGGCATCCTGATCGGCGAAACCACCGCCGAGCGCATCAAGATCGAAATCGGTTCGGCCTACCCGGGCCAGAACGTGCGCGAGATCTCGGTCAAGGGCCGCAATCTGTCGGAAGGCGTGCCGCGCAGCTTCACGCTCAACAGCAACGAGATCCTCGAAGCGCTGCAGGAACCGCTGCAGGGCATCGTCAGCGCGGTCAAGCAGGCGCTCGAACAGACGCCGCCAGAACTCGGTGCGGATGTCGCGGAAAGCGGCATCGTGCTGACCGGCGGCGGCGCGCTGCTGCGCGACATCGACAAACTGCTCACGGAAGAAACCGGCCTGCCCGTCATCATCGCCGACGACCCGCTGACCTGCGTCGCGCGGGGCGGCGGTCGCATCCTCGAACTCATGGACGAAATGGGCCCGGGCCACTTCGGACTCGAGTAGCCGCGGCACAGACCCGCGGCCAGCGAGGCGCGTGGAGGCGCCGCAGCCTTGGCCAACTTCGGGATACGCGCCAGCCGTTCATTGCCGCAGCGCGGACCTGCGCCTGGCGTCAAGTTCTTCATCTACGCGCTGCTCGCGGTGGCGCTGATGTATCTCGATCGCAGCAGCGGCTGGCTCGAGCGGGTCCGCTACGGGCTCGCGGCTGCAGCCTATCCGCTGCAGCTCGCGGCGAACTCACCTTCGGCTGCATGGCGCTGGACCCGCGAGACCTTCGAAACGCGCGATGCCCTGCAGGCCGAGAACTCGACCCTGCGCCGCGAACTGCGTGAACTCGAACTGCGCAGCGCCCGCCACGCCGCGCTCGAGCGCGAGAACGCACAGCTGCGCGGCCTGCGCGCAGCGCTGCCACCCGTCGCCGAGAAGTGGCTGGTCGGGGAAGTCATCGGCAGCGAGTCGAGCACTCTGCGGCAGCGGCTGGTCGTCAATCGAGGCGCGGAACAGGGTGTGTTCAAGGGCCAGACGGTGATCGCGGCTGGCGGCGTGCTGGGACAGACGCTGCGCGTCGGGCCGTGGAGCGCCGAAGTCATGCTGCTGACCGACCCGGAGCACGCGCTGCCGGTGCAGGTGCTGCGCAACGGCCTGCGCACCATTGCGGTGGGCTCGGGTGAATCCGACACGCTGCAACTGCCCTATCTGCCGATCCAGTCGGACATCCGCGAAGGGGACGAGCTCGTGACCTCCGGCCTCGGTGGCGTGTATCCGGCGGGCCATCCCGTCGCGACAATCACTGCCGTCG
>JBIITU010000377.1:0-3545 GCA_044340335.1 Steroidobacteraceae bacterium | reverse complement strand
CCGCTGCGTGGCCTGCCCGTGCGACGCATCGCCGCCGCCGGCCTCGGGCTGATCGTGCTCGGCAATGTGCTGTCGATCGGTGCAGATGGCTTTGCGGCCCACGCCGCGTGCCGCGTGATCGCGGGCCTCGGCGAAGGCTGCACCATCGCGTTCGCCGGCCAGCTGGCGCAACGCGCCACGGCGGATCGCGATTTCGCCGTGTACACCGCAGTGATCCTGATCGCAGGCGCGTTGAACCTGGAACTCGCGCCCACGCTGCTGGAGCGGTTTGGCGTGGCGGGCCTGCTCGGCCTCGTCGCCACCTATGCGACGGTCGGCCTGCTGCTGCTCGGCGCGCTGCCGAATCGCCTGCATGCGCCGCGCACTGCCGAATCGGCGGCGCGCCCCGCGACGCGCGTCGACGCGCTGGTGCTGGTCCTGATTCTTTATGTAGGACTCGCGTCGCTGTGGACGCTGGTCGGCCGCTTCGGCATCGCGTCCGGGCTCGAGGCCGGCGAGGTCAGCCAGATCATCGGCCGCGCGTTCCTGATCGCGGGCTTGGCCGGTGCGGCACTCGCGCCGATGCTCGCGCGGCGCTTCGGCAATCAGCGCGTGGTCGCCGCGATGGTCTGCGGTATGGCGACGGCCGGCGTCGTGCTGGCGCTGCAGCCTGGCGGCAACGCCTTCATGTTTGCGACAGCGGGATTCATCTTCGCGTGGTTCACGTGCTTCCCCAATGTCATGGGGTTCCTGGCGAAGCTGGATCCGCTGGGCGGACTCGCCGTCAGCGGCATGCTCGCGCAGACATTGGGCTTCGCGATCAGCCCCGCGTTCAGCGCCTCGCTGACGGGCGCCATCGGACTCGCCGGCGCAGGCTGGGTCGCGATCGCCTTCCTGGGCGCGAGCCTCGTCATGCTGGTGATCGTGAACCGCCGCACGGCGCAGTAGAGCTGCCGGACGGCGGGTCGCCGCGGCCCGGCGCAGGCGCGCCGGACCGCGACGCCTGTAACGCTTACGCCGCCTGCCGCGCGCGCAGCGCGTCGCCGCACTTCAGCAGCGGCGCCACGCGCTCGCCGAAGTCGCGAATGCCGCCGACGAAATCCGACCAGCTGAACAGCATGCCCTCGAGCCCGGTCGTCGCCGCGATCTCGTCGATCTTGCGCGCCACCGTGGCATAGGAGCCGTGGATCACCGGGAAGCCCATGAAGGCCATGTTGCCTTCCTCGAGGCTCTTGCTGAGCCCCGCCTTGAGGCGATCGGCCGTGCCGCCAGTGTTGGTGTCCATGCTCGCGCTGCGGATGATCGTGGCGATCGCGTCGGTGTCGGCGCCGTCGATGATGTTCTTGCCGATCTGGCGCGCATCGTCGTCCGTCGGTGCCGTGATCAGGCCGAACAGAGCGTAGGTGCCGACCTTGCGACCATGGGTCGCGGCAGTTTCCTGCAGGCGCTTCGTGATGTCCGACAGCACATGCGATTCCGCCATGACGAAATTCTGGTTGGCGCGTTCGGCCACGAAGCTGAGCCCCAGCGGCGACTGACCCGCCGAGACGATCTGGATCTCCTGCTTCGGCCGCGGTTCGCAACGGCAGTCTTCGACGTTGAAGAAATCGCTCTTGCGCGTGGCAGTACCCGTGCGCCACAGCGACTGCATGATCTCGACATACTCGCGCGCGTATTCGTAACGGCGGTTGTAGTAGTCGTCGCCCGGCCACAGGCCCATCTGCGTGTACTCCGGCTTGTTCCAGCCGGTGACGATGTTCAGCCCGCAGCGGCCGTTGCTGATGTCCGCGATGGTCGCGACCATGCGCGCGACATAGGCCGGATGCTGCGCCAGCAACGCGACGCTCGGAATCAGGCCGATGCGATCGGTGACGCTGGCGAGGCCCGCCATCAGCGTGAAGGATTCCAGGCAGGCATCCCAGTACTTGGTCGGGCCGCCGAAGCCGCGGAATTTCATCATCGAGAGCACGAAGTCGAGCCCCTGACGTTCCGCCTCGAGCGTGATGTCACGATTGTGGGCGAAGGTCGGGGAGTACACCGGGCTGTTGTGCGAAATGATGTAGCCGTTGCTGCCATTCGGAAGGAAGACGCCAAATTTCATCGGTCAGCCTCGTTGTATTTGTTGGTGGATCGACGGCCGGAACTTGCTAACGCAGCAATTAATCTAGCGTGCGGTATGGGCATTGCAAGTGAATAATTCTTGGGCGCGGCGCGCCGTTCGCCATCCTGTACCATTGCCAAGCCATGAAGATCCTGTCGCACCTGTTCCGCAACGCTGCGCTGTTGCCCGTCGCGCTGCTGCTGGCCGGGTGCGCATCCACGGCGGAGCTCGGTGGCGAAGAGGAAGTGCCTGCGGCACTGGTTGCAGCGGTCGAGGCCGAGCACGGCGACGCACCGGCGACTGCGGCAGAGGCCGATACCGATACCGATACCGATGCCGCGGACGAGGCCAGTGCCGCGCCCGCCGCACCACTCGAGCAGGTCGTCGTCGCGACCCTCAGGCCGCGCCACGACCGCATCCGCGACCTCGTCGTCGAAGCGCGCGCGCTGCTGCAGGACGTCGAGCTCGACTACGTGTTCATCGGCAAGGGGCGGCGCGAGACGCTGCGCGGTCGCCCGATTGCCTTCGCACTGTGGAGCGACACCCGGCTCGAATGGTCGATCGCGCATGTAGAGATCCCGCGTCCGCCCGTGCGCTGGTACCCCGGCCGCCGGCCACTGCCGGTGCGCGTGCTGACGCCCGGCATCCAGGCGCGGCACATCAAGGGCACGGGGGCCGAACGGCTGATGTTGGCGTTCTCGCGCAACGGCGAACCGCTGCGCGTCTACGGCCGCAAGTTCCCGGTGTTCGACAGCGCGCTGCTGGCGCAGCGCCGCTGGCGTGCCCTTGCGCAGACCGCGAAGCCCATCGTCTACCTGCCCTTCACGACCGATACGCTGGACCCAGGCTTCATCAGCAATGGCCGTGAGTACCTGCTGGCGACCGCCGCGCAGGCGCTGGCCGAGCTGCGCGCCGCGCAGGTGCCAAGCCTCGGGTATCCGGGCGAATTGCTTGCGGATATCGTGCCGGCCGAAGTCGTCACCACGCTCGCCGTGATCGAGCAGACCGACGACACCGAGTTCATCCGCGACGGACTCGGCGCCTTCGAGGCCGTGCTGAGTCACTATGGCCTCAAGCGCGAAGAGGCCTTCAATTTCAGCATCTCGCGTGCCGGCGCCGTCGGGCCCATGCAGTTCACGAACTTTCGCGGCAACGGCACCTATTCGCTGGTCGTGCGGCGCTGTCGCGGCGCCAATCTCGACCCCGACTTCGTGCGCGGCGCGACCAACATGCTCAACGCAATGAAGGCCGCGATCTGCCTGCTCGATCTCGAGCTGTCGCAGATGCGCGCCGACCTGCGCGATACCTATCGCAGCGACCCAGCCGTGCTCGGCATCTTCCCCGTCGCCGCCTACAACGGCGGACCGCGCAACGTGACCCGGCTGCTGCGCGCGCTGACGCGGATGCGCGTGTCACCCGAGTCGCTGACGCGTGCCGGCGACCTGCCCGCCGGCAGCCGCGTGCG
>JBIITU010000376.1:0-3547 GCA_044340335.1 Steroidobacteraceae bacterium | reverse complement strand
AGGCGATCGAGCTGCAGGAAGCGCGGCAACCGCTGCCGATCGCCGGCAAGTTCTCGTCCGGCCGACAGCGGGCGCTGATCACCGAAGTCATGAAGACCTTCGGGTTCCCCTTCGACCATGGCCGGCTCGACGAGAGCGAACACGCGTTCACCGAGGGCGTGCCCGGCGACATCCGCGTCACCACGCGGCTCGACTCCGCGGATCCGTTCACGGGCCTGCTGGGCGCGCTGCATGAGACCGGCCATGCGCTGTACGACATGAACCTGCCGCAGGGCTGGACGACACAGCCGGTGGGCCAGGACTGCGGGCTGGCGCTGCACCTGAGCCAGGCCCTGCTGGTCGAGATGGTCATCTGCCGCGGCCGTCCGTTCCTGCGCTGGCTGACGCCGCTGCTGCACAAGCATTTCGGCGTCAGTGGGCCCGAATGGGAAGAGGACAACCTCTATCGGCACCTGATACGCGTGCGCCGCAGTGCCGTGCGCGTCGACGCCGACGAACTGACCTATCCGCAGCATGTGCTGCTGCGCTATGAAATCGAGAAGGACGTGCTCGACGGCTCGCTCGCCGTGCGCGATCTCGCCGAGGCCTGGAATGCGGGCATGGAATCGCGCCTCGGCATCCGCCCGGCCAGCGATGTCGAAGGCGTGCTGCAGGACATCCACTGGGCGCTGGGTTCGTTCGCCTATTTCCCGTCCTACGCGGTCGGCGGCGCCATTGCGGCGCAGCTTGCCGAAGCGCTGCGCCGCGACGTGCACGATGTCGACGCGCAGATCGCGGCCGGCGATTTCGCGCCGCTGACGGCCTGGCTGCGCAAAGCGGTCCACTCGCAGGGCTCGCTGCTGCCGCCGCACGAATTGATCAAGCAGGCCACGGGCAAGCCGCTGTCGGCCCAGGCTTCGCTGCGCTACCTCGAGACCAAGTACCTCGAAGGCGCGCCGGCCAGCAGCGCGGTGGCCTGAGGTGCGCCGGCCATGAACGACACCGCGGTCGATTCGGGGGCGGTCGCGAGCAGCGATTCGAACACCTTCCGCAAGCTGACTGCGCAGCTGCGCGGGCAGGTCGGCAAGGCGATTGCCGACTACCGGATGATCGAAGCCGGCGACAAGGTCATGGTCTGCCTGTCGGGAGGCAAGGATTCCTACACGATGCTGGACCTGCTGCTGTCGCTGCAACGCAGCGCGCCGGTGGACTTCGAGCTCATCGCCGTGAACCTCGACCAGAAGCAACCGGGTTTTCCGGCACACGTGCTGCCGGATTACCTGCGTGGGCTCGGCGTGCCGTTCCATGTGATCGAGCAGGACACCTACAGCGTCGTCAAGCGCGTGATCCCCGAAGGCAAGACGATGTGCGGCTTGTGCTCGCGGCTGCGGCGCGGCGCGCTGTATCGCTACGCGGCCGAGCATGGCTGCACCAAGGTCGCGCTCGGCCATCATCGCGACGACATCGTCGAGACGCTGTTCCTGAACCTGTTTCATGGCGGCAAGCTCAAGGCCATGGCGCCGAAGCTGCGCAGCGACGATGGGCGGCACATCGTGATTCGCCCGCTGGCCTATGTCGCGGAGCGCGACATCGAGCGGTATGCGCGCGGGCGCCGCTTTCCGCTGATTCCCTGCACGCTGTGCGGTTCGCAGGAGAACGCACAGCGGCGCCAGATCAAGCAGATGCTCAACGACTGGGAGCGCGAGCAACCCGGGCGCACCGAGTCCATTTTCTCGGCGCTGCGCAGCGTCGAGCCCGCCACGCTGGCCGATACGGCACTGTTCGATTTCGCCGCGCTGTCGCGGCAGACGCCGGAGGCCGCGCCGTGACGGCAGCGCAGGATCGGGCCGAAGCCGCGCGCAGTGTGGCGCGCCTGCCGCTCGGCAACGTCTATTGGGTCGAGCCGCAGCGGCTGCTCGCCGGTGAGTATCCCGGCGCTGCCGATGACGAAGAGGCCCGCGCGCGCATCGCGGCGATCTGCAGTGCCGGGATCGACGCGTTCCTCGACCTCACGGCCGAGGGCGAGCGGCGCTCGTACCAGCAGTGGTTGCCGGAGGGCGTGCAGTACCAGCGGCATGTGATTCGCGACCATGGGCTGCCCGAATCAGCGGAGCAGATGGCGGCGATCGTCACCGCGCTGCGCCGCTGGCTTGCCGTCGGCCGTCGCGTCTACGTGCATTGCCGCGCCGGCATCGGCCGCACCGGCATGGTGGTCGGCTGTCACCTCGTGCGTGATGGCCGCGATGGCGAAGCGGCGCTGCGGGAACTGAACCGGCTGTGGCTGGCGTCGCCGCGCGCAGCGAGCTGGCCTTCCGTACCGGAGACGCCCGAGCAGTCCGAGTTCGTCGCGCAGTGGCGTGACGTCGTCGGTGCGATCGATGCCAGCGACGTCGCGTTGGCGCACCTCGAAGGCGCGGCGCGCGCGCGCGCGCGGCAACTGCGCGAGCGTTTCCAGGGCGCACTGCTCGGGCTCGCCGCCGGCGACGCGCTCGCGGCGGCGACGCAGTTCCGCAAGCCGGGCAGCTTTGCGCCGATCGGCGACCTGCTGGGCGGCGGTCCATTCGATCTGCCGCGGGGCGCCTGGACTGACGACACCGCGATGACGCTGTGCCTGGCCGAGAGCCTGCTCGAGCGCTCGGGATTCGATCCGCAGGATCAGGTGCAGCGCTACGCCCGCTGGCAGCAGCAGGGGCATTTGTCGGCGACGGGCCAGTGCATCGGCATTTCGGCACCAGTGGCGCGGGCGCTGGCGGCGGCGCAATGGCGTCGCCAGCCTTTTGCCGGTTCGCATGACCCCAAGCAGCTGCCGCCCGATCCGCTGACGCGCGTGCTGGCCCCGGTGCTGTATTTCTTCGGATCCCGCAGCGATGCGATCGGGCAGGCTGCCGAGCAGGCGCGCACCACTGCCCAGGCGCCCGAGATGCTGGCAGCCTGCCGACTGTTTGCCGCGATGCTGCATGCCGCGGTCGCCGGTGAGCCGCGCGCCACAGTGCTGGCGCCGCCGCGTGAGCTGTGGTCGCCGTCGCGCCCGTCCGCGCGACTCGACCGGATCGCGCAGGGCGCCTACACCGAACTCGCTGCCGACCAGCTGCAGCCCGATGGGGACGGCATCGATCTGCTGGAGGCCGCGCTGTGGGCCTTTGCCGGCAGCGACAACTACCGCGACGGCGCGCTGGCGGCCGCCAATCTCGGCGGTCACTCGGATGCGACCGCAGCCTTGTACGGCCAGCTCGCCGGGGCTTTCCATGGCGTGGCTGCAATCCCGCCGCCGTGGCGCGAGAGCCTCGCCCGCCTGCCGTTGCTCGAGGAGCTGACGGACCGGTTGCTGGCGCAGGCGATGGTCCAGCTCGACGTCCTGCCGTAAGCTTGGGCTACCAGACAGGCCCCGGAGAAGGTGCCGGTGACTCAGGCCAGCAGCAGACCTCCCGCACGCGCCGCGGCGCGCGTGGCGCGCAGACTCGCGCAGCTCAGCGATGCAGAGCTGCTCGCGACGCGCTTCTGCGACCTCGGCCTGAGCCTGCGTCGCGGGCCCGTGCCGCGCGCCCTGCGCCGCCTGTACGGCGAACTC
>JBIITU010000045.1:0-13890 GCA_044340335.1 Steroidobacteraceae bacterium | reverse complement strand
CCGCCGCCCTGCTCGATGACATCACGACGTCGGAGAAGTTCTCGAACTTCCTGACGCTGGACGCCTATCGCGTCCTGAACTGATTTTCGCTTCCCATTTTTCATCAGGAGTACCCCATGGCCCTTCGCACCGCCGCCGAGATCGACAAGCAATGGAACAGCAGCCCCCGCTGGAAGGGCGTCAAGCGCGGTTACACCGCCGAGGACGTCGTGCGGCTGCGCGGTACCGTCGCGATCGAGTACTCGCTGGCGCGTCTCGGCGCCGAAAAGCTCTGGCAGCACATGCATTCGATGCCGTTCGTCAACGCGCTCGGTGCGCTGACCGGCAACCAGGCGATGCAGCAGGTCAAGGCTGGCCTCAAGGCGATTTACCTGTCGGGCTGGCAGGTCGCGGGCGATGCGAATGTCGCCGGCGAGATGTACCCGGACCAGTCGCTGTATCCGGCGAACTCGGTGCCCGAGGTCGTGCGCAAGATCAACAACACGCTGCTGCGCGCCGATCAGCTCAACCACGCCGAGGGCAATGACTCGATCGACTGGCTGCAGCCGATCGTGGCCGACGCCGAAGCCGGCTTCGGTGGCGTGCTGAACGCGTTCGAGCTCATGAAGGGCATGATCGATGCCGGCGCCGCGGGCGTGCACTTCGAGGACCAGCTCAGCTCCGCGAAGAAGTGCGGCCACATGGGTGGCAAGGTGCTCGTGCCGACCGCCGAGGCCGTCAACAAGCTGATCGCTGCGCGCCTCGCCGCCGACGTCTGCGACGTGCCGACCGTGCTGGTCGCGCGCACCGATGCCGAGTCCGCCAACCTGCTGACGGCGGATGTCGACGAGCGCGATCGTCCGTTCATCGACACCGCCAAGGGCCGCACGTCGGAGGGCTTCTTCTTCGTCAAGGCTGGCCTGGACCAGGCTATCGCACGGGGTCTCGCGTACGCGCCGTACGCCGACCTGATCTGGTGCGAGACCGGCAAGCCTGATCTCGCTGAAGCCAAGCACTTCGCCGAGGCGATGCACGCCAAGTTCCCGGGCAAGATGCTGGCCTACAACTGCTCGCCGTCGTTCAACTGGAAGAAGAAGCTCGACGACGCGACGATCGCGAAGTTCCAGCGCGAGCTGGGCGCGATGGGCTACAAGTTCCAGTTCATCACGCTGGCCGGCTTCCACGCGCTGAACTACTCGATGTTCACGCTGGCGCGCGGCTACAAGGAAGCGCAGATGACGGCCTACGTCGCGCTGCAGGAGGCGGAGTTCGCCGCCGAGTCGCAGGGTTACACCGCGACCAAGCACCAGCGCGAGGTCGGCGCCGGCTACTTCGACGACGTCACGCAGACCGTCACGGGTGGGCAGTCGTCGGTGACGGCGATGAAGGGCTCGACGGAAGAGGAACAGTTCGAGCAGCACTGAGGCGCACGAATCCGCACTCGAGTTCCCGGCAGCGACGTATTCACGGCCTGTCGGGAACGCTGTAAACCCATCCATGGGAGCTCCGGGCGCGACGTCCTGTCGCGCACGGTCCCGACAGGACGTGAATACCTCGCTGCCCGGAGCCGGAGCGCCCGGGTTCGTGCGTCTCGCGTGCTGATCCGTGGATTCCGGAGCCAGCGCTCCGAAATTCTCCGCTGCCGCTGATTCCAACCGACCACGCTCCGGCTCCGACCGAACGAAGACGCGACGCATTCGGGGACGTTGCCGCCACTCATCCATGTTGCGCGGGCCGTGCGCGACAGGACGTCGCGCCCGGAGCCTCCAGGGATGGATTTACGGCGTCCCGCGCAACGTGGATGAGTGGCGTCGTAGCGTCATCGGTGCATCGAGTCCGCGTTCGGCCGGGCCGCAACCCTGATCGGTTAGAATCCGCCGATGAAATACGAGCACATCCGCGTCCCCGCCGACGGCGCGCGCATCACCGTCAATGCCGACGGCAGCCTGAACGTTCCCGACCAGCCGATCATTCCCTTTGTCGAAGGGGACGGCATTGGTATCGATGTCACGCCCGTCATGCTCGCCGTGGTCAACGCGGCAGTGCAGAAGGCCTATGGCGGCCGGCGGCGCATCGCGTGGATGGAGATCTACGCCGGCGAGAAGGCGAACAAGGTCTGCGGCACCTGGTTCCCCGATGAAACCCTGCACGCCCTGCGCGAGTTCGTCGTCTCGATCAAGGGGCCGCTCGCGACGCCGATCGGTGGCGGCATCCGTTCGCTGAACGTCGCGATGCGCCAGACGCTCGACCTCTATGCCTGCGTGAGGCCGATTCGCTATTTCCCCGGTGTCTCGAGCCCGATGCAGGACGCCTCGCTGACCGACATGGTGGTGTTCCGCGAGAACACCGAGGACATCTATGCCGGCATCGAGTACCCGACCGGTTCGCAGGAGGTGCAGAAGCTGATCCACTTCCTGCAGTCGGAGCTGAAGGCGACCGGCATCCGCTTCCCGGCGAGTTCGGGCATTGGCATCAAACCGGTGTCGAAAGAGGGCTCGCAGCGCCTGATCCGGATGGCGATCCAGTACGCCATCGACAACGACCGTGTCTCGGTGACGCTTGTCCACAAGGGCAACATCATGAAGTACACCGAAGGCGCGTTCCGCAACTGGGGTTACCAGCTGGCCAAGGACGAGTTCGGCGCGGTCGAGTTCGGCGGCGGTCCGTGGCTGTCGTTCAGGAACCCGAAGACGGGCAAGGACATCGTCATCAAGGATGTCATCGCCGACAACTTCCTGCAGCAGGTGCTGCTGCGTCCGGAAGAGTACGACGTCATCGCGACGCTGAACCTGAACGGCGACTACATCTCCGACGCGCTGGCGGCGCAGGTCGGTGGCATCGGCATCGCGCCGGGCGGGAACATCGGGCACGGCCTCGCGGTGTTCGAGGCGACGCATGGCACTGCGCCGGGCTTCGCCGGCAAGGACCGCGTCAATCCGGGCTCGCTGGTGCTGTCGGCCGAGATGATGCTGCGTTACCTGAAATGGAACGAGGCGGCGGACCTGATCCTCAAGGGTGTCGCGAACACCATCGCGGCCAAGGAGCTCACCTACGATCTGGCCCGGTTGCGCGAAGCCATCCGCGCGTCGAAGCGCGAGCTCGCAGCACGGCGCAACGTCGAAGAGGCGATGCAGGCGCTGATTCCCGGCGCGACGCTGATGACCTGCTCGGGATTCGGGCAGGCCATCATCCGGCACATGGATGACTGAGCGACGATCGAGCGCGCCGTTCGATCCGGGCTGTCGTCGCTGCCCGCGGCTCGCCGAGTTCCTGGACGACTGTCGCGCCAGGCGACCCGGTTACTTCGCGGCGCCGGTGCCGCCGTTCGGCGTGGCCGAGCCGCGCCTGCTGATCGTGGGTCTCGCACCAGGCATGCACGGCGCGAACCGCACGGGTCGGCCCTTCACCGGGGATTACGCCGGCGAGCTGCTGTACCGGACGCTGCATGAAGTGGGTTTCGCGGATCGCGCGGTGTCGGTCAGCGCGGATGATGGCCTGCTGCTGCGCGACGCGCGGATCACCAACGCGGTCAAGTGCGTGCCGCCCGCGAACAAGCCGACTCCGGCCGAGATCCGCAGCTGCAACGCCTTCCTCGCGCACGAGATCGCGGCGCTCGCGAGCGTGCGGGTGGTGCTGGCGCTGGGGCGCATCGCGCACGATGCGGTGCTCGATGCGCTGCAACTGCGGCGCGCCAGCGCGGTGTTCGGCCACGCCCGTGAACACGCGCTGCCGGATGGCCGCACGCTGATCGACTCGTACCACTGCAGTCGCTACAACACGCAGACGCGGCGCCTGACGCCTGACATGTTCCGCGCCGTCGTGGCGCGGGCGAGGGCGCTGCTGTGAGCGACGCCCCCGCGCCGCGCGCCAGGTTCGACGGCCGCGACTTCGCCTCGACCCTGCCGCGGCGGCCCGGCGTCTACCGGATGTTCGCGGCCGACGATGCGCTGCTGTACGTCGGCAAGGCCAAGAGCCTGCGCGATCGCGTCAGCAGCTACTTCAACCCGGGCAACGTGCATCCCAAGGTGCAGCTGCTGGTCGGGCTGATCGCGCGGATGGAAGTCACGGTCACGCGCAGCGAGACCGAGGCGCTGCTGCTCGAGTACAACCTGATCAAGGAGCTCAAGCCGCGCTACAACGTGCTGCTGCGCGACGACAAGAGCTTTCCCTACATACACCTGACTGCCGGCCACGAGTTCCCGCGCCTGATGCTGTATCGCGGGCCACGCACCGAGCCGGGGCGCTACTTCGGGCCCTATCCGAGCCCGGGCGCAGTTTTCGAGACCTTGCATTTCCTGCAGAAGACCTTCCGCATCCGCAACTGCCGCGACAGCTACTTCGCGCATCGCAGTCGGCCCTGCCTGCAGCACCAGATCGGCCGCTGCTCGGCACCCTGTGTCGGCCTGATCTCGGGCAACGACTACGCGGCCGACATCAAGGCCGCGGTCGGCATCCTCGAGGGGCGCGACAGCGACGTCACGACGCTGCTCGGGCGCGACATGGAGGCCGCGGCGGAGCGGCTCGAGTTCGAGAAGGCCGCGGAACTGCGCGACCGGATCGCCGCCATCAAGGAAGTGCAGGCGCGGCAGGTCGTGGCCGCGGAGGGTGAGCGCGACGTCGACGTGTTCGCCTCGTGCGGCGATCCGGGTAACTACGCGATCAGCGTGATGCGCGTGCGCGGCGGACGCAGCCTGGGCACGCAGTCGTTCTTCCCGAAGGCGGCGTTGGCGGAACCTGCCGAGGTGCTGGCATCCTTCGTGATGCAGTACTACTCGGGGGAAGAGATCCCGCCGGAAGTATTCGTCGGCGCCGATCTTGCCGATGCCGACGCCCTTGGCGATGCGCTGTCGCAACTCGCGGGCCACAAGGTCGAGTTGCGGATGCCGCAGCGCGGCCTCGGCCTGCGCTGGATCGAGGTGACGCTCGAGAATGCAACGCAGGCCCTGCGGATGCGCGAGGCGCAGCGCCAGGGCGTCGAAGCGCAGTACGCGGCACTTGCAGATGAACTTGGCCTGTCAGAGCTGCCGCAGCGTCTCGAGTGCTTCGACATCTCGCACACGGGCGGCGAGGGCACGGTGGCTTCCTGTGTCGTGTTCGGACCCGAAGGACCGCTCAAGAAGGAATACCGGCGCTTCAACATCGCCGGCATCGCGCCGGGCGACGACTACGCGGCGCTCGACCAGGCGCTGCGCCGTCGCTATACCCGCATCCTGGCCGGCGAGTCGCCGCGGCCTGACGTGCTGCTGATCGACGGCGGCGCGCCGCAGCTGGCTGCGGTCGCAGCGGTGCTCAAGGAACTCGGCGTCGAGGACCAGCTGCTGGTTGGCGTCGCCAAGGGGCCGGACCGCAAGCCTGGCCAGGAGCGGCTGCACCTGCCGGGCGAAGCCCACCCGCGTATCCCGGGAGCCGAGTCTGCCGCGCTGCGCCTGATCCAGCGCGTCCGCGACGAGGCACACCGGTTCGCGATTGCAGGCCACCGCCGGCGCCGGGCCCGCCGTTTCAACGAATCCGTGCTCGAAACCGTGGCGGGATTGGGTCCGGCCAAGCGCCGGGCGTTGCTGCGCCACTTCGGCGGTCTGCAGGGGGTGCTGCGGGCCGGAGTCGCGGATCTGGAGCAGGTCGAGGGAATCGGCCCGACGATGGCGCGTACCCTGTACGATCACCTCCATCCTGGCGAGTGACCGCCCGACGATGCTCTGGACCCTGCCCAACGTACTGACCTGGCTCAGAATCCTGGCGATTCCGCTGGTGGTTCTGCTGTTCTATATGGCCTTGCTGCCCGGCTACGAATGGGCCGACCCGGCCGCCGGCCTGCTGTTCGGCGCCGCCGGCATCACCGACGCCTTCGACGGCTACTACGCCCGCAAGCTCGGCCAGACCTCCCGTCTGGGCGCTTTCCTCGATCCGGTGGCCGACAAGCTGATCGTCGCGGTGGCGCTGGTGCTGCTGGTGTCGCGCGATCCGCAGCCGATGCTGGTCGTGGCCGCGGTCATCATCATCGGCCGGGAAATCGCCATTTCGGCGCTGCGCGAGTGGATGGCCGAGATCGGCCAGCGCACCAAGGTCGCGGTCTCCGCGCTCGGGAAGTACAAGACCATCCTGCAGATCGTCGGCCTGTCATTGATGCTGTTCCGCTGGGATCTGCTGTTCATACCGATGTACGAACTGGGCCTGTGGCTGACCGTCATCGCCGCAGTGCTGACGCTGGTGTCGATGATCGACTACCTGCGGGCGGCCTGGCCGGACCTGCGTCGTCACGATTCTCAGGGACCGCCTTGACTTACGCGCCAGCGAATCTACAATCCTCGCCCTCTTGCCGGCGCGGGAATAGCTCAGTTGGTAGAGCACGACCTTGCCAAGGTCGGGGTCGCGAGTTCGAGTCTCGTTTCCCGCTCCATTTCTTCACCCTGGAAGCCAGCCCGTCAGCGGGCGCCGCATGGCGGCCCAGGGCTTTCGGATCCTCCGACCTGACGCGTCGGGGCTGGGTGGCAGAGTGGTCATGCAGCGGCCTGCAAAGCCGTGTACGCCGGTTCGATTCCGACCCCAGCCTCCACCTCCCTGTCTGGCAACGCCCCGGTGGCGGAATCGGTAGACGCAACGGACTTAAAATCCGTTTTCCGGAAACGGGAGTGCCGGTTCGAGTCCGGCCCGGGGCACCACTTGAGATATGTCGTGCAACATCATGATTTAATGGTGTTTGTGTGAGCATTCTCGTGGTAGACGGGCTACATGTTTTCCGCGGCGGACGGCACGTGTTGCGGGGCGTGGGTCTCGAACTGGGTGGCGGCGGCTGCCTGCAGTTGACTGGCCCCAATGGCGCGGGCAAGACCACTTTGCTGCGCGCCGTCGCGGGCCTGTGCGAGATCGAGCGCGGCAGCGTGCACTGGCGGGGGGTGGATACGCGGCCAGACCTGCGTCCCTTCCATGCCGAGTGCAGCTACCTGGGCCACGAAGTGCCGCTGAAGGGCGACCTGACGGCGCTGGAGAACCTCCGGTTCTCGGTCGGGCTGCGTCGTATCGTGGGTGTGACTGAGCAGCGCGCCGCGCTCGATCGCGTCGGGGCGCGCGCCTTCGAGTCGCAGCCGTTGCGAAGCCTGTCGGCAGGCCAGCGCCGCCGCGTTGCGCTGGCGGCCCTGTTGCTCTGTGCAACGCCGCTGTGGCTGCTCGACGAACCGACGACAAATCTCGATGCAGCCGGTCAGTCTGTCCTGATGAAATTGATGGACGAGCATCTCGCGACGGGTGGCCTGATCCTCGCCGCCGTGCATCACGAACTGCACCTTCCCGGCCGTCGCATCGACCGCCTCGAACTCGGAGTGCAGCGGTGAGAACGCCGTGGTCAACGGCCGTCGGCCTGGTGCTGCAACGTGACCTGCTTCTCGCTTTTCGTCGCAGCGGCGAGCTCGTGCAACCTCTGGCGTTCTTTGCGGTCGTAGCTACGTTGTTTCCGTTGGCGCTGACGCCGGAAATGTCGCGACTGCGCGACGTAGCGCCCGGTGTGTTGTGGGTCGCGGCATTGCTATCCTCGCTGCTGGCGCTGGAGCACCTGTTTCGGGAGGATGCGCAGGACCGCACGCTCGAGCAGTTTGCGTTGTCAGGGCAATCGTTCACGGCCTTGCTGCTGGCGAAAACGGTGGCGCACTGGTTGTTGACCGGGCTGCCGTTGGCGTTGATGGCGCCGGTGGTTGCAACGGCCTACGGCGTGACGTTCGCGGCGATGCCCGGCATCTGGCTGGCGCTGGGGTTGGGCACGATCACGCTGAGCCTCGTGGGTTCGATCGGCGCGGGCCTGACGCTGGGCGCGCGGCGCGGTGGAGTGTTGTTGTCGCTGCTGACCTTGCCGCTGGTGATCCCGATCGTGATCTTCGGCGCGCGGGCGACCGAGCTTGCGATCCAGGGGGAGCGCTACGCGGGGCCGATGTACCTGCTCGCGGCGCTGGCGGTGTTGAGCCTGACGCTGGCGCCGCTCGCGGCGGCGGCGGCGGTGAGGATAGGAATCGAGTAAATGAACTGGACCTGGTTTCATCGACTGGCTTCGCCACCGCACGTGTATCGCATCGCGGGCACGCTGACGCCATGGTTCGCGTGGTCATCTGCGCTGCTGCTGGCAGCCGGCCTGTACGGCGGGCTCGTGCTGGCGCCGCCCGACTACCAGCAGGGCGACGGTTTCCGGATCATCTACGTGCATGCGCCTTCGGCATGGCTGTCACTGATGATCTATACGACCATGGCGGGGGCCGCCGCGGTCGGTCTGATCTGGCGCATGAAGGTCGCGCACGCCGTGGCGGCAAGCTGCGCCGGCGTCGGTGCCTGGTTCACGCTGGTCTCGCTGGTCACGGGCATGCTGTGGGGCAAGCCGATGTGGGGCACCTACTGGGTCTGGGATCCGCGCCTCACCGCGCAATTGATCCTGCTGTTCCTGTACCTCGGTTACATGGGGCTGCGTTCGGCTTTCGATGATCCGCAGCGCGCCGACCGTGCGAGCGCGGTGCTCGCGGTCGTCGGCGTCGTCAACGTGCCGATCATCCGCTTCTCGGTCGACTGGTGGAACTCGATCCATCAGACGCCATCGGTCATGAAGATGGAGCGGCCATCGATGCCGGTCGACATGCTCGTGCCGCTGCTGATCATGCTGCTCGCGTTTACACTGTGCTTCGTGGCGATCCTGCTGGTGCGCCTGCGTGGCGAGGTGCTTGCCCGGGAACGCAGCGCGAACTGGGTTCGAGAGGTGCTACCGCGATGAAAGAGTTCCTCGCGATGGGCGGCTACGCCGCCTTCGTCTGGCCCGCCTACGCAGTCACGGCGTTCGCTTTCGCCATGAGTATCTGGCAGGCTCTGCGTGCGCACCGGCTTGCGCTGGAAGCCGCGCAACGACGGCTTGCCATGGAAGGAGAGCAGTCATGACACCGCGTCAACGGCGCATCGTGCTCGTTGTCGGCATTCTTGCAGGCGTTTCCATCGCCGGCGCGCTGGCATTGCGCGCGTTCCAGGAGAACGTCATGTTCTTCTTCGACCCTTCGCAGGTGGCCGGCGGCGAAGCACCGGTCGAAGAGCGGTTCCGTCTGGGCGGCATGGTCAAGCCCGGCACGGTCGTGCGCGAGCCCGGCAGCCTCGACATGCGCTTCATCGTGACGGATTTCCAGCGCGATGTGCCGGTGGTCTATCGCGGCGTGGTGCCAGACCTGTTCCGCGAGAACCAGGGGGTCGTCGCGCATGGGCGGCTGGGTCAGAACGGCATTTTCACGGCCGATGAGATCCTGGCCAAGCACGATGAGAACTACATGCCGCCCGAAGTCGCGCGCGCGATAAAGGAAAAGCATGGTGGCGTCATGCCGGTCGATCCGAAGCCGCCCATGACGCCCAGGACCTCGCTGCCACTCCCTTGAGAACTCCGTAGAGGTCGCCATGCTGCCGGAAGTCGGTCACTTTGCCCTGATCCTCGCGCTCGTGCTCGCGATGGTGCAGACGTTCTTCGGCATCGCGGGTCCTGCCCTGCAGCGAGAACGCTGGCAGGCCGCCGTCGCGCCGGCCGTGTTCGCGCAGTTCGTCATGGTCACGATCGCGCTGGTGTTGCTGGGCGTTGCGTTCGTCCGCCATGATTTTTCGGTCGAGTACGTCGCGCAGAACTCCAACTCGGCGCTGCCCGTCATGTACCGGATCGCCGCGATCTGGGGCGCGCACGAAGGCTCGCTGGTGCTGTGGAGCTGGATTCTGGCCGCCTGGACGCTGGCGGTCGCTTTGCGTTCGCGCAGTCTGCCCGCGCATTTCGCAGCACGGGTGCTCGGCGTGCTGGGCATCGTGTCGCTGGGCTTTTACCTCTTCACCCTGGCGACCTCGAACCCGTTCCTGCGGCTGAGCCCGGCGCCGCCGGACGGGCGGGACCTCAATCCATTGCTGCAGGATCCGGCGCTGGTCGCGCATCCGCCGATGCTTTACGCCGGCTACGTCGGCTTCGCCGTCGCATTCGCATTTGCCTGCGCCGCGATGCTCGAGGGCAAGCTCGACGCAGCTTGGGCGCGCTGGACCCGTCCTTGGACGACGGTCGCATGGGCGTTTCTGTCGATCGGCATCGCGCTCGGCAGCTGGTGGGCCTATTACGAACTCGGCTGGGGTGGCTACTGGTTCTGGGATCCGGTCGAGAACGCCTCGTTCATGCCATGGCTGGTCGGCACGGCGCTGATCCATTCGCTCGCGGTAACCGAGAAACGCGGGCTCTTCAAGAGCTGGACGCTGCTGCTCGCGATCCTCGCATTCTCGCTGTCGCTGCTCGGCACCTTCCTCGTGCGCTCCGGCGTGCTCGTGTCGGTGCACTCGTTCGCGGCCGACCCGACCCGAGGCGTGTTCATCCTCGCGTTCCTGGTCATCATGATAGGCGGCGCACTGGCGCTGTATGCATGGCGCGCGCCGCTGCTGAAATCGGATGCCGGCTTCGAACTGACGTCGCGCGAGAGCTTCCTGCTGTTCAACAACATCCTGCTGATCGTCGCCACGGCGACCGTGTTCGCCGGCACGATGGCGCCGCTGATTTCAGATTCGCTGGGCCTGGGAACGCTGTCGGTCGGTCCGCAGTATTTCAACCCCAGCTTCCTGCTGCCGATCCTGCCGCTGCTCGCCCTGGTGCCGGTCGGCATCCATTCGAGCTGGAAGAAGGGTCGTGTCAGTGAGCGCCGCGGCATGCTGCTGACGACCCTGGCGTTCAGCGCCGTCATCACGGTGGCGCTGATGGTCGGGGCTTACGGCGGTTCGATGCTGCTGACACCGATCGGCATCGGGCTCGGCGTGTGGATCATGCTGGCCGCGCTTGCCGACCCGGTTGATCGATGGCGCCGCAAGCTCGTGCAGACCCCGGCCATCGTCGGCATGGCGCTGGCGCACTTCGGGCTTGGCATGTTTGTCCTGTCGATCAGCGTGGTCGAGTCGTATACGGTCGAGCGCGATATCGGTCTGGGCAAGGGCGAGAGCGCGCAGCTCGGTCGCTTCGAGTACCGCTTCGATGGGGTGGAGCCGGCGCAGGGCCCGAACTGGGAGGGCATCCGCGCGAAGATCACGGTGCTGCGCGATGGCGAGCCGAACGCGGTGCTCTATCCGGAGAAGCGCAACTACTGGGTTCAGGCTTCGGTGATGACCGAGGCCGGCATCTCGATGCAACCCACGCGTGACGTGTTCGCGGCGCTGGGCGAAGACCTTGGTGCCGGTCGCTGGAGCGTGCGCGCCCAGGTCAGGCCGTTGATCAACTACGTCTGGTTCGCATCGGTGCTGATGGCGCTCGGCGGCATCATTGCGGCGTCGGATCGACGCTACCGCACCGCACGCGAGGGAGCCGGGCAACGCAGCAATCACGCCGCGACGCCGCCGGATGCGTTGCCGGCGGCCGGTGCGGCCCGTGTGGCGACCGGCGAAGCATGACTAGATTCCTGCTCCCGATCGGCCTGTTTGCTCTGCTTGCCGTCGTGCTGGCGGTGGGCGTGCAGCGCGCGCCGCAGAAGAGCGTCATTCCATCGGCGCTGCTCGGCAAGCCCGCGCCCGAGTTCACGCTGCCCGAACTCGGCGCGCCGGGCGTCATGTTCGACTCGCGCGCCTACGCGGGTCGCTGGTGGATGCTGAACGTCTGGGGCACGTGGTGCGTCGAATGTCGGGCCGAACACGACATGCTGCTGGCGATGCGCAGCAGCGGCCTCGCGCCCATCATCGGTCTGAACTGGAAGGATGACGACGCCCAGGCGCAGCGCTGGCTCGCTGAACTCGGCAATCCGTATGAGCGCGTGCCGGTGGATGCAGAAGGTCGGATCGCAATCGACTGGGGCGTTTATGGTGCGCCCGAGACCTTCCTGATCGATCCGCAGGGCCGTGTCGTGCATCGTCATGTCGGTCCCCTGACGGAGGAAGTCTGGGAGCGAGAATTCCGTGCGCGCCTGCCGCGCAGCGATGCGCCGGCGGTCATGCCCGTGCCGGACGGCGCGGGCGCGGCGTCGGACGCGCCGGGAGCGGCGTCATGAGGCTGCCGCATGGGAACCTCGCATTGCTGCTGGCACTCATGATCTCGTGGTGCGCCACGCCGGCATGGGCGGTCGATCCGGTCGAACTCGAAGACCCGGTGTTGCAGGAACGCTATCGCGGGTTGTCGCATGAACTGCGCTGCATGCAGTGCCAGAACCAGTCGCGAACTGCTCCTGGAAGGTCGCACGGATGCAGAGATCCGCGATCATCTCAGCTCGCGCTATGGTGAGTTCATACTGTTCCGGCCGAAGTTCAACGCGCGCACCGCTTGGCTTTGGGTGGCGCCGGGCGCGCTGCTGCTGCTGGGCCTGTTCATTGCGTTTCGGGTGATCCGCGGCCGCACCGCTCGCGCCGGCGGCCTCGATGACGACGCGGATCTGCCAGCGTGACCGCATTCCTGCTGATTGCGGCGGCGTTCGCGCTCGCCATGGTTGTCTGGGTTGCGTGGCCGCTGTGGCGCGATGCGCGTCTCGTTGCAGTGTTGACGGCCGCAGCCATCGTGGCCGGCACCGGCGCGCTCTACGCTCACTGGAGCAACTGGAATTGGGACGAGACCTTCCGGGTCGCCGACACGCCAGCCGCCGTCGCATCACGGCTCGCGCGCAGGCTGCAGGACGAGCCTGAGGACCGCGAGGGCTGGCTGATGCTCGGCCAGTCCTACACGGTGCTGCAGCAGTATCCGCTGGCCGTCCGGGCGTTCCAGCGTGCCTATCGGCTCGCCGACGGGCGTGATGCAGACGCATTGACGGGCTGGGCCGAGGCCTTGACCCTGATCGACGAGAACGAACTCGCCGGTCGCGCCGGTCGCCTGTTCGAGGAGGCGCTCGTGCTTGAACCGCAGAACGGCAAGGCGCTGTTCTTCGCGGGTATCGCGGCCGAACGGCGCGGCGAGCTGCCGCTCGCGCGTGAGCGCTTTGTCACGCTGCTGTCGCTGGGTCCGCCTGACACCGTCCGCGGCATCCTGCAGCAACAGGTGCAGGCGCTCGATGCCGCGATCGCAAGCGCGGGTGCAGCTGCGCCCGCGCCGGCTGCCCCGGGCGACGCTGCGGATGCGCGGGCCAACATCGATCTGCAGATCCAGCTGGCCCCGCAGCTCGCGGCACGCGTCCCTGCGGGCGCCTCGCTGTTCGTGGCGGTGCGTCGTCCCGGTGAGCCCGGTCCGCCGCTCGCGGCACAGCGGCTCGCCGCGCAGTTTCCGCTGCAGGTCAGGCTGACCCCGGCCGATGCGATGATGCCCGGGCGGACCTTCGCCGCCGGCGAGACGGTGCAGGTGGTTGCCCGCATTGCACTCGGCGGCGAGCCCACGGCCAGCCCAGGCGATCCGTTCGGCGAGCTTCGCTATGATGTCGGGCGCGACGCGGCCAAGATCCTTGTCATCGATCAGTTGACGCCCTGAGCCGGTTGCGGGGACCCGCGACGTGCAGTTCGATTCGCCTCCTTCGGTCTGGTCGTCCTATGCACGCGCGCTGGCAGCACAGCGACCGCCGCACCTGCCCGAAGGCAGCGTGTTGCCGCGCCTCGAAGCGCGGCTGAATCAGGTCCGCATCGACGCAGCGCAGCTGGCGAGGTATCGCGAGCTGTGCGGGGCACAGTGCGGCCCAGGCTACCTGCCGATCGCGTTTCCGCACCTGCTGGCAACGCCCATCCACCTGGCGCTGCTGGCATCGCCCGGTTTCCCGGTGCGCCTGCTGGGTCTCGTGCACGTCGCCAACGTCATCCAGCAATGGCGACCGATCGCAGTCGGGCAGGGCGGTGAAATCGTCGCCTGGCTCGAAGGCTATCGCGACACTGCGCGTGGCCAGCAGTTCGACCTCGAAACCGAATGGCGGGATGGTGGCACGGTTCTGTGGCGCGAGACCTGCACGTTCCTGGCGCGGCGGCGTCGCGGCGCGGCCTCGGCCTTGCGCCGCGACT
>JBIITU010000044.1:0-13925 GCA_044340335.1 Steroidobacteraceae bacterium | reverse complement strand
AGCTGACCTGGGCCCTCAAGCATGCGCGGCTCGCGCCGGAGACCGCCGCGGATCCGGCGCGTCGCGCGGCACTCGAGGCGGCTGACATCCGCGAATGGGTGCGCGTCAATCCGTGGACCGCCGGCCATTCCGCGGTGACCGCCGCGCCGGAGTACGAGGCCTATGTCATCGAGCAGTGGTCGAAGGAATGCTTCGACGACTTCTGGCAACGGCCTGAACTGTATGCGCGCGGTCACTACGCGCAGTTTCCCGACGTGCCCATGGTGCACATGTCGAGCTGGTACGACCCCTATGCGCTGACCGCGACCGAGAACTTCGTCGCGCTGTCGAAGCTGAAGCGCAGCCCGGTCGCGCTGGTGATGGGCCCGTGGACCCACGGGCAGCGCTCGGTCAGTCATGCGGGGGATGTCGACTTCGGTCCGGCGGCGACGCTCGATGGCGAAGTCGCGCCTGACTACGTGACGTTGCGGCGGGATTTCTTCAGACGGAATCTGGCGCAGGGCGACGCGCCGGACTGGCTCGCATCGCCCGTCACGATCTTCGTCATGGGCGGCGGCAGCGGCGCGCGCACGCCCGAGGGTCGGCTGCAGCACGGCGGCCGCTGGCTGCGCGCGCAGCAATGGCCGCCGCGCGAGGCTGTTGCGACGCGCTGGCACCTGCAGTCCGATGGCGGGCTGGCACTGGCAACGGCGACACAGGCGGCGAGCATCAGCTGGCGCCACGACCCGAACGATCCGGTGCCAACGATCGGTGGCTCGATCGCCTCGGGAGCACCGCTGATGGATGGCGGTGCCTTCGACCAGCGTGAGCAGGCCGGCGCGTTCGGCACGCGGCTGCCCGGCCGTGCGCTCGCCGAGCGCGCCGACGTGTGCGTGTTCGAGACGGCACCGCTCGCGCGCGACGTCGAAGTCGTCGGCCCCGTGACCGCCACGCTGTGGGTCTCGACGGATGCGCTGGACACCGACTTCACGATCAAGCTCGTCGACGTCTATCCGCCGTCGGCGCAGTGGCCACAGGGCTACGCGCTGAACCTGACCGATGGCATCCTGCGACTGCGCTTCCGCGACGGGTTCGAGCAGGCGCGCCTGGCTGAGCCCGGCCGCATATACAAGATCGACATCGCCGCCTTCCCGACCGCGAACCGCTTCCAGGCCGGCCATCGCATCCGGCTCGATGTCGCCAGCAGCAACTTCCCGCACTTCGATGTCAATCCGAACACCGGTGCGCCCGCGGGCGAGCCAAGCGTTGCGGTGGTCGCGACCAACAGCGTGCATGTCGGCGCGGAGTATCCTTCCCACATCGTGCTGCACCTGCTGCCACTCGATCCCGCATGAGGGCAACGCCATGAAGCGGGATGTCGACCTGCGCGCGCTGCGCGCGTTCCGCTCCATCGTGCGCACCGGCACCGTCACCGCAGCCGGTCGTGAGCTCGGCCTGACGCAGCCGGCGACCAGTCGGCTGCTGGCCCAGCTCGAGCGCGACATGGGCTTCGAGCTGTTCCACCGCGATCGCGGTCGGCTGGTGCCGACCAGCGATGCGCTGCTGCTGTTCGAAGAGGTCGAGCTCGCGCTGGGCGGTGTCGACCATGTTGCCGAGCTGGTCGAGAACATCGCGCGCTTCCGGGTCGGCCGCCTGCGCCTGGTCGCGCCGCCGAGCTTCACGGAGGGCGTGCTGCCGGAGATCGTCGCGGCGTTCCTGGCGCGCTTTCCGGACGTGCACCTGAGCATCGACTCGCGCAGCGTGGAAACCACGCGGATGATGATCGCGACGCGCGCGGTCGACGCCGGTTTCGTCAAGATGCCTCTGGACCGGCCGGACCTCGCGGCCGAGTCCGTCGTCGTCAGTCACAGTGTCTGCGTGCTGCCACGCGAGCACCCGCTGGCGGCGCAGCCCCATCTCGAGCCGCGGCTGTTGCGCGGCGAGCCGCTGATCCTGCTCGGTGCGGGGCGCCACTCGCGCGCGCAGATCGATGCTGCGTTTGCAGAAGCCGGCGTCGCGCCGCGGGTGCGCATCGATACCCACACGATCGGGTCCGCCTGCGGGCTGGCTGCGCGCGGCGTCGGCATCGCGATTGTCAACGCGCTGCTGGCGCGCCCGTATCTGCGCGATGGCCTGGTCGCGCTGCCGTTTCGTCCGGAACTGCGCCATGAGTACGCGTTCGTGACGGCTACCGTGCCCGGCCCGACGCGGCTCGCGCGCGAATTCCTGCTCGAAACGCGAGCGTGGTTCGCCCGCATCGAAGCTGGTGGCGGAGTCAGGCCGGCTGGATGATGCCGCGCGAGCCGTCGATCCGCAGCCGGTAGTCGAGCCGGGCCGACAGCGCCGCAAGCCGTGCGAGCGTCGCGCGCGCTTCTCGCGGCGTTGCAGGTGAAGGACGGCCGCGCGTCCTGAGGTCTGCGCTGCCGCCCGCGCCGATCCGCGCCAGCTGCACCGGGCGCAGGCGGGCACCGAGGAACCGGCGGCCGTCGAAGCGGCACTCGGCAACCACGCTTTCCCAGTTCGGATCGCCGTAGGCGTCGTCGGCTTTGCGGGTCTGGAAGATGAAGCTGCCGAGGCCATGGAACAGCGGCGCACCGCGATACAGTTCAATGCCCTGCAGCAACGGTGTGCCATGCGCGCAGAACACCGCAGCGCCCGCGTCGATGCAGCGGCGCGCGAACTCGCGCTGCCATTCCGACGTGCGCGACAGCTCCGCTTCCCAGAGGTGGTTGTGCAGATAGGCGAGCACCAGATCGGATTGGCGCGCGGCCGTCCGGATCGAATCGAGCATGCGCTCGACGTCGGCGGCGTCGAGCCCGCCGCGCGGATCCTGTCGCAGTTCATGCACGCCGGCGCGGTCTGGCGTCGCCGCGCCACCTGGGCGAACCATGCCCGCTGCCGCAGCGACGACGGCGACGCGACCGTTGGCTGTGTCCTGGTACGCAGCAGCAGCAGCGGCTGCGAGATTCTCGCCGGTGCCGGCGAAGGGGATGCCGCGAGCGCGCAGCGCGTCCATCGTGTCGAGGATGCCGCCCGTGCCGACATCGAAGGAGTGGTTGTTGGAGGTCGCGAGCAGGGTGATGCCGAAATCGCGCAGGCAGTCGAGCACGACCGGATCGCCCGTGTGCACCGTCTCGAGCGCCCGCGTTGGCGGGCCGGCGCGCGGCCCCGCGATGACGACCTCGAGATCGGAAAAGCAGGCATCGTGATCGCGCAGCCGGTGACGCAGCGGTTCGTATCCCGGCCATGGCTGTTCGCGCAGGTCGTAACGGATCAGGCACTGGCCGATCAGAGCGAGGCGCAGTTCGCGCCGCCGCGCCTGTGCAGGCGTGCCGGCGAGCGCGGTCAGTGACAGCGCGCCCTGGATCAGGCTGCGGCGCGACAGCGTGTCTTGTGTCATGCGCCGAAGATGGTCGGCGCGCCGGTGTTCGTCAACACCATGCGCGCCGACCTTGACCCCATGTCAGGCGTGCATGAAGGAGTCAGCCCTTGCGGGCGTAGGTCGTGCACCAGCCGTTCGCGTTGACCAGCTTCTTCGGGAAAATCGCGCAGGGACCCCACTCCTGGGTGTCGTCGCCTTTCCACTGGATGCAGCTGCGGCAGATCTGACCCGCCTGGTAACGCGGCTGCTTGGCCGCATCGATTTTGGTGGCATCGTGCTTGTAGCCGAGCGCCATCGCCAACGGTTCGCTCTCCTCGACCCGCGGCCAGCCGGAGGTGTCGTCGGCTGGAGCCGGCGTTGTCGGCGCAGTCTCGGCGGCCGCGGGGTCGGCCGGTGCGGCGTCCACAGGTGCGGCGTCCACAGGTGCGGCGTCCACAGGTGCTGCGGCGGGCTCGGCGGCGGGCGCTGCTGGTGCAGCCGGCGCGGGCGCCTCCTGCTTGGCGCAGGCGACGAGGCCCACGAGCGGCAGTGCCGCGGCGCCAAGACCGACGCGCTTCAGAAAGCCGCGACGATTCTCGTTCACATCGAACTGATCGGACATCGAATCTCTCCTGATGAATGGACCTTCGCAAGCATGCGCCAATTTCGCCACGGCTTGCACTGGCTTTGGCGGGCGCGCTCGGGCAAGCTGCGGCGCTTGTTGCGAACGACTCTCGATGAGGATCACCACCATGCTGACCTTTCTGCTCCGCGCCCTGTTTGCCGCCACGCTGTTGCTGGGTTCGCTGCAGGCGACAGCTGCCGACACCGCGCCGACGGACGCTTCGATCCGCGAACTGCTCGAAGTCACCGAGACGCGCAAACTCATCGACAACGTCTCCGGTCAGCTCGATACGGCGATGCGCGATTCGATGGCGCAGGCGCTCGGCGACACGCAGCTGACGGATGCGCAGCGGCAGATTCTCGACGAGATGCGGCAGCGCATGGTCGCGGTGATGACGGAAGAGATGAGCTGGGCGCGCTACGAGCCGCTGCTGTTCAACGTTTATCGGCAGTCGTTCACGCAGGCGGAAGTCGACGGCATGCTGACGTTCTATCGCTCGGACGCCGGCCGCGCAGTCATTGCGAAGATGCCCGCGGTCATGCAGAACACGATGCAGCTCGTGCAGCAGCAGATGGCGCAGGTGATGCCGAAGCTGCAGCAGATCCAGCAGGAGATGGCTGCGAAGCTCGAGGCGACCAAGTCGAACTGACCGCCCCGGCAACTGCCGCGGCCGCTACGAATGCGGCTCAGCTGTCCTTGGTGCGCAGGTGCAGCTCGCGCGTGCGGTAGTCGATGATCACCTGGTCGAGCATGCCGAGCACGTCCATGCCGAGCATCAGTGCCGGCTCCTGGGTCATGCGCCACTGACGGAAGATGTGCACGTCGCTGAACGTGAAGGCTGCGCCGCGCACCGTCACCTCGTTCATGCGGATCGTCGGCATCCGCACGACATTGCCGCGCTCGACTTCGAGCGTCACGCCGACGATGTCCGTCTCCGGCGAGTCCTTGATGCTGCGGCGAAGCGCATTCAGCAGCGCGGTGTTGCCGAGCGTCGTGGGCGCCCCGGTGTCGAGGATGGCCCTCGCGCGCACCTGGCCCACCAGCACGTCGAACGTGATCAGGTAGTCGTGTCGAAAGGTGATTCGCTGCGTCCGGAAGCCGGGTCCCGGGCGCTCGCGTTTCGAGAACTTGACCGTGATCAGATCGCGCTTGAAGTCGATGACGATGCGCTTGTCGCGCAGGCCTTCGTTGCCGAGGATGCCATCGGCACCGCCGAACACGTCGGCGACGATGGGCAGGTTCACGGGCGCAAGCAGCAGGTCGCCGATCTCCATGCTGCGCACCTGCGCGACCGGCACGACTGCGCTGCCAGTGACGCCGAGCACGCGGATGCGCCGGTTCGTCCTCGCGCTTTCGCCGAGCTCCTGCGCGACGCGATCGACGATGACCGAACGATTCGCGCCGGTATCGAGCACCAGGCGATAGGGTCCCTTGCCGTCGAGCATGACTGGCGCCCAGATGCGACCGATCCGGTCGCGCCGGGTCGGCGCCACCCAGCGCGGCTCGGGTGCTGCGATCGTGACTTCGGGCAGCGCCGGTTGCTCTGCTATCGCAGGTGCGGCGACGTCCGTCTGAGCCCAGGCCGCAGGCAGCGACGCGATCAGGGTCAGCGCCCAGATGGCCAGCGCCCATAGGGCTGTCCGTACCGCTCGCCGGTTGCTATGCAAGTGCCTGTCCCCGCGGAAACCCGCCTGATTCTAGTCCTCAAGGCGGCTTGCTGGCATAGTCGGGGCACAGGGGGTAATAACAATGAACGAAGCCGTCCTGCCGCCGCCCGAGATTGCGGGTCCTCCAGCTGCAGAGGCGGCACCCGCGGCGCCGCCACTGCGCACCGTGCCGTTCGAGTTCCGCGCCACCGGTGCCGAGTACTTCCGCATCTGGATCGTCAACCTGCTGTTGACGATCGTCACGATCGGCATCTACTCGGCCTGGGCCAAGGTGCGGCGATTGCGCTATTTCTATGGCAGCACGGTGCTCGACGGCGCGAGCTTCGAGTATCACGGCAAGCCGCTCGCGATCCTCAAGGGTCGCCTGGTCACGTTCGGCGCTTATGCGGTGTTCGCCGTGCTGACACAGTTCTATCCATTGGCCGGCTTCGTCGTGCTGCCGTTGTTCCTGTTCGGCGTGCCGTGGATCATCGCCAAGGCGCGCCTGTTCCAGATGCGGATGAGCTCGTATCGCGGGCTCCGCTTCAATTTCCATGGTGGCTATCGCGGCGCGCTGGCCGCCTACACCGGCTGGGGTCTCGTGGCCCTGTTGACGCTGTACTTCGCCGCGCCGCTGTGGGTGTGGAAGCGGGTCAACTATCTGCTTGGCAATACCAGCTACGCGAACGAGTCGTTTCGCTTCACGACTGCTCGAAGCCGCTTTTTTGACTTCGGCTACAGCGCTGCCGGATTGGCGCTGATCGGATTGTTGTTGCTTGGGGTCTTCGTCGGAACCCTGTCCCTGATACCCGCGATCGACGCTGTTCCCGCGACGGCGCTGGGTTCGGTGAGCACGTTGATCTTTACGATAGGGTTCGTCGCGTTACTGCTGCTGGTCGGTGCCTACTACCAGCGCTCGCTGCTGAACGCCTCGTTCGGCGGGCTCGAGATCGGTCCGCACCGGTTGCGCTCGACGCTGGACACGGGGCCGCTGGCGGGCCTGTACTTCAAGAACCTGGCGTTGATCGTGCTGACCGGGGGCCTGTACTACCCGTGGGCCAAGGTCGCGCTGCTGCGCTACCAGCTCGAGAATCTCAGCGTCGAAGCGCAGGGCGGGCTCGATGCGTTCGTCGCGAACGCGGCACAAGGCACCGATGCGCTCGCCGAGGAGGTCGGTGACTTCTTTGATGTCGACTTCGGGCTCTGAGCGGCCCGTGATCGCGGGCACCTGTTTCGCCGCGGGACAATCGCGGGCGCAGCCGGCACGCCTGCAGATTGAATCACCGGGTGTCGTGCGGCTCGAGATCGAAGGCGACGCCGAAGCGCCGCTGCTTGTGCCGCTGGTCGATGTCTCGGTGTCTGAGCGGATCGGCAACGTGCCGCGCCGGTTTCGATTCCCGGACGGCACCGAGTTCGAGACCGGTGACAACGACGCAGTCGATGCCGCGCTGGGCGCATTCGGTCGTCAGGCAGGTATCGTCCACTGGCTCGAGCGGCGCTGGCCGGTTGCGGTGGCATCGCTGGCCGCTGTCGCCGTGATCGCGGTGCTGTTCGTGCAGTTCGGCGTGCCGGCGCTGGCCGACTACGCGGCCCGGACGCTGCCGGTCGCGGTCGATCGTCGGCTGGGTGCGGAGACGCTGACGCTGCTGGATCGCACGATGCTCGAGCCGACGCAACTGCCGGCGGCACGGCAGGCGCAGTTGCGCGCCCACTTCGAGCGTGTGGTGCGCGACGCCGACGACGGCCACGGCTATCGCCTCGAGCTGCGCGCAGCGCCGCAACTTGGTCCCAACGCGCTCGCGCTGCCCAGTGGCATCGTCGTGATGACCGACGAGCTGGTCGCGCTGGCCAAGCACGACGATGAACTCATTGCCGTGCTGGCTCACGAAGTGGGGCACGTGCGCGGGCGGCATACGCTGCGGCTGATCCTGCAGACAGCCGGCGTTTCAGCGATCGCGTTCGCGATCCTGGGCGACGTCAGTTCGATTTCGGCGCTCGCGACAGCCGTGCCGGCACTGCTGCAAGCCAAGCATTCGCGGGACTTCGAGCGCGAAGCCGATGCGTACGCGAAGCGCTGGATGGCGACCGAGGGGATCGCCGCGCATCGCTTCGACGACATCCTGTGCCGGATGGAAGCCGAGATGGGCGGCGGTGCCGACGATTCGCTGTCGCGCTACCTCTCGACGCATCCGGCGACCGATGAGCGCGCGCGCTGCGCACCACCCGGCGAAAAAGGCGAGGCGCCCTAGCGCATCAGCTTCTGCGCCATGCCCATGATGTCATCGAGCGGATTGCCGTCGCCGTTCAGATCGAGCATCGAGGCGAGGCCGCCGCTGCGCGACTGCATGCGTGTGGCACCGAGCTGCGGTGCGCCGCCGCCGGCGAGTTTGCCGAGCAGGCCGCCGAGACCACCCACGCCGTCGGCCTGGCCCGCAGGCGTGGCGCCGCCACCCTGCTTGGCCATGTAGCCTGCGACCAGCATCGCGAGGATCGGCAACATCTTCTTCAGCAACGCCGGATCGAGCCCGGTCTGCGATGACGCATGTGTCGCGACGGAGCGGCTGACGTCGCGCGAGCCGAAGATCTGGCCGAGCACGTCGTTGCCGAGATTGACGTTGGTCGGTTGCGGAGAGAGAACGTTGTCGAGCAAGCCGCCGCCGCCGAGCCCGTTCAGCAGGCCGCCGAGGCCTTCGAGTCCGGCGGGCTGCGCCTGCTTCTTGAAGCCGCCCAGGATCGCGGGCAGCAGCGCCGCGGCACCGGTCTGCGCCTGCTGGGGCGACACGCCGAGCTCACGCGCCATCGATTGCAGGCCACCGAGTTGGTTCAGGATTTCGAGGGGGTTCATCTGCCGCTCCGTCGCTTGGTGAGTGATCTCGAGCCGCCATCCTAGCTGATCGACGCGCGTTCGGCCTGCGTGCCAGAATCCGGCCAACGGCGAGGGGGTGCAGGATGCGCGGAGCCATGCAGGATCAGCCGCTGCTGATCTCGACGCTGATCGAACACGCGGCGCGGCACCACCGCGACACGCAGATCGTGTCGCGGCGCGTCGAGGGTGACCTGCATCGCTACAGCTACGCCGATGCGGCGGCACGCGCACGCCGCGTTGCCAACGCACTGGATGCACTCGGCATTGCGGCCTTCGAACGCATCGGTACGCTGGCCTGGAACGGCTATCGCCACTTCGAGCTCTACTACGGAGTCAGCGGCAGCGGTCGCGTGCTGCACACGATCAACCCGCGCCTGAATCCCGACCAGGTGGCGTGGATCATCAACGACGCTGACGATCGCGTGCTGTGCTTCGACCTCACGTTCGCGCCGATCGTGCGCGCGATCCAGGCGCGTTGCCCCGGTGTCCGGCACTGGGTCGCGCTGTGCGACGCCGATCGATTGCCGGCGGATGCGGGCATCGAGGGCCTCGTCAGTTACGAGCGCTGGATCGCCAGCGCCGCGGATCACTACGACTGGCCGACGTTCGATGAACGATCCGCCGCGACGCTGTGCTACACCAGCGGCACGACGGGCGCGCCGAAAGGCGTGCTGTACAGCCACCGCTCGACCTTGCTGCATGCCTGGAGCGCAGCGCTGCCCGATGCCTTCAACCTGTCGGCCCGCGCCTGCGTGCTGCCGGTCGTGCCGATGTTTCATGTGAATGCCTGGGGCATTCCTTACGCGGCGCCGCTCGCGGGCGCGAAGCTCGTGTTCCCGGGCGCGGCACTCGATGGGCGCTCGCTGTACGAACTGATGGAAGCCGAGCAGGTCACGCAGTCGGCGGGCGTGCCGACGGTGTGGCTCGGCCTGCTGCAGCATGTGCAGGGCAGCGGCGCGCGCTTCTCGACGATGCGCCAGACGCTGATCGGTGGCTCGGCGTGTTCGCCGGCCATGATTCGCAGCTTCCACGAGCTCGGCGTCGAAGTGCGGCACGGCTGGGGCATGACGGAAATGTCGCCGCTGGGCACCGTGAACGTACCGAAGCTCGCGCAGTCGCAGTGGCCGGAAGAGGCGCAGCTGGCGCTGCGCGCGAAGCAGGGTCGCGCGCTGTACGGTGTCGCGATGCGCATCGTCGATCCCGAGGGCCGCGAGCTGCCGTGGGACGGCCAGAGCGCCGGCGACCTGCACGTGAAGGGTCCGTGGATCGTGTCCGGCTACTTCAAGGATGCGGGCGGCGCGCCGTTGCTCGACGGCTGGTTTCCGACCGGCGATGTCGCGACGATCGACGCCGACGGCTATCTGCAGATCACCGACCGCAGCAAGGATGTCATCAAGTCGGGCGGCGAGTGGATCAGCTCGATCGAGATCGAGAACATCGCGATGTCGCATCCGGCCGTCGCACTCGCGGCCTGCATCGGCATCCCGCATCCGAAATGGGACGAGCGGCCGCTGCTGATCGTCGTGCTGAAGCCCGGGCAGGTCGTGGCGCGCGATGCGCTGCTCGCGCACTACGCTGGCCGCGTTGCGAGCTGGCAGGTGCCCGACGACGTCGTGTTCGTCGAGCAACTGCCGCTCGGTGCCACCGGCAAGGTGCAGAAGAACGTGCTGCGCGAGCGCTATCGCGAGCACCGCACCGCCTAGCGCTGCGGCCTCAACGTTGATCGAGCCGGAACTGGATGCGAATCCGGTGGCGTGACTCGATCGGCGCGCCATCGAGCGTCGCTGGTCGCAGTCGCCACGCGCGCACGGCCTCGTCGACCGCGGCCTGATCGAGCCGCGCATGGCCGCTCGATTCGATGACGCGGGCCTCGAGCACGCGGCCATCACTGCCGAGCGTCAGCTCCAGCAGCACGCTGCCTTCCTCGCCGAGGCGCACGGAGGCGCTTGGATACTCTGCCCGCGTCAGCGGCCAGCGCGGATCCACGGCGGCGGCGGTGCGCACCGGCGGCGCCGGCATCGCACTGCCGGCCGTGATGATCGGATCGAGCGGAAGTGTGATCGCGGGCTCGGCCTCAACATCGATCGTGTCGAGATCGGGTGGCACGAGCCGTTCGGTGACCAGCCTTCGACCGAGGTCGGTGACGACCGGCAGAATCGGCGTGACGGGTGGCCGCGGCGCATCCGGCAGCACGCGCGCTTCGATGCGCGACGGTTCGGCGGGGCCGGTGAGCCGCAGGTTCAGGGCGTCCGTCAGGACCAGCACGAACGCGACGTGCATGCCTGCTACGAGGAACAGGCCCAGTGGGTGTCGGCGGGTTCGGTTCGCGGCGAAGGCGTTCGACATGGCGGTCTCCCCGGTGCGAGGCGGGATGCCTCCACCGGTTCAACGCAGCGCCGCCCGCCGTGGGGTTGCTTTCAGCCAGGCCCGCCGGCTTCGATCTCGACCTCGGTCGCGATCACTTCGCCTGGATCGGCGGGCAGCGCCGAGCGCGCCGGTCGCGCCTTGCGCTTCGGCGCCGGCTTGCTGCGCTTGGCCGTTTGCTTGACCGTTTGCTTGGGCGCGGCCTTCGGCGCGGCCTTGCGTGCGCCCTTGGGCTTCGCCGCCGTGGGTTTGCGCGCCTTCGACTTCGATGCTTTGGGCTTGGCAGCGGCTTTGCGCTTCGCTGTCTTGGGCGTCGTGGCCTGCTTCGCCTTGGATGCGGCGGTTTTGCGCGCCTTCTTCAGCGCCTTCTTGGCCGCTTTGAGTTCTGCCTTGGCTGCCTTGACGGCACTCTTGGCGAGCGCGACGGCGCGGGCGAATGGCTCTAGTATCGACTGCTTCTTCATGTTTACACCTGGGCTGACGGTATCACCAGAGTGTAATGATCCTGACGCAAAAGTCTGTTACAGAGCAAACTGACCCATGGCCGAAGCTGTCATTCGACTCGCTGAACCCGGCGATCTGCTCGCGATGTCCGATCTGATCGAGCGGCAGCTGCGCAAACATGTGTTGCGCGACTGCACGCGGGAGGGGGCTGCCGGCCTGGTCGCGTCGGTGGATCCGGCGGTTTTGCAGCGCAATATGGATTCAGGCTACGTCTACCATGTCGCGGCGGCGGCGGACATGATCTATGGCGTCGTCGGCATGCAGCCACCCTGCCACCTGTTCCACCTGTTCGTCGCCGATGTCATGCAGCGCCAGGGACTGGGCCGCAAGCTGTGGCATGTGGCGCGCGATTCCGTCTGCCTGCAGCAGTCGTTGCCACCCGTCTTTACGGCGCACTCGTCACTGGCTGCGGTGCCGTTCTATCGTCGGATCGGATTCGATGCGGTGGGCGAGCCGCAGGAACAGGACGGGGTGCGCTTCCAGCCCATGCGCTATGTGATGCTGGGTGCGCGGCTGAAGTAGCTGCAGCGGGCGGTGCCGCGATGATCTGCACCGTGCCGCGGCCGCGCGGATCAGCGCCCGCTGCCACGTTGCCCTGCGTGTCGACGCTGATGATCTGCAGGTCGCCGAACTCCCAGCTGCTGCGTTCGACCTCGTAGCCGCGCTGCTGCAGCGCTGCGATCGTGCCGTCTTCGAGCGCGCAGCACTGGCTGTAGATGATGCGATCTGGCGGCAGCAATTGATGATGGAACTTCGGCGCTGCCGCAGCCTGCGCCGGTGTCTGGCCGTAATCGACGATGTTGACGATGGCCTGGAACACGCTCGTGATGATGGTCGAGCCGCCCGGCGTGCCGACGACCATGGCAACCCGGCCGTCGCGAATCAACAGCGTCGGCGTCATCGATGACAGCATGCGCTTGCCGGGCGCGATCGCGTTCGCAGTGCCACCGACCACGCCGTACAGGTTGGGCGTGCCGGGCCGGATCGAAAAGTCATCCATCTCGTTGTTGAGCAGGAAGCCGGCGCCCTGGACCACCACTCCGCTGCCAAACGAACCGTTCAGCGTGTAGGTGTTCGACACCGCGTTGCCCGCCGCGTCCAGGATCGAGTAGTGCGTCGTGTCGCGTGGCTCGGCCAGGCCCGGGCGAATCTCAGGCGTCGCCGACAGGCTGGCGATACTGACCTCCGCGGCGCGACGCGCGATGTAGCTCGGGTCGATCAGCGCCGTGACCGGCACGCGCACGAAGTCCGGGTCACCGAGATACTCGGCGCGATCGGCGAACACGCGCTTGGAGATCTCGGCGACCAGGTGCACGTATTGCGGCGAATTCAGCGGCACGCCAGAGAAGTGGTTCGCGAGCGCGTCCTTCATGCCGAGCAGCTGCAGCAGCGCGATCCCGCCGGAGCTCGGCGGCGGGGCCGACACGACTTCAAAGTCGCGCCAGCGCGCGGTCAGCGGGTCACGCCAAGTCGGCTGGTACTCAGCGAGATCCCGCGCGCTGATGATGCCGCCGCCGCGGCGCATCTCGGCGACCAGCAGTCGGGCGGTGCGCCCGCGGTAGAACTCCACCGCACCGCGCCGGGCGATGCGCTCGAGCGTCGCCGCGAGTTCGGGCTGCCGAAAGCGCGCCTCGCCGCGCGCGGCACCGAAGTAGCGCGCGAAGTTGGTGCGGCCTCTGACTTCGGCGTCGAACTCTGCGATGCGCTCGCGCAGCTGCGGATGGGGCACGAAGCCCTCGCGCGCGAGCTGGACCGCCGGCTGCAGCAGATCGCGCCACGGCAAGCTGCCATGGCGCTGGTGCGCAGCCCATAGCCCGGCCACCGTGCCGGGCACGCCAGAGGCGCGATGCCCGACGAGGCTCGCGTCGCCCGCGACGTTGCCGGCGGCATCGAGATACATGTCGCGCGTCGCGGCCGCGGGCGCGGTCTCGCGATAGTCCAGGAACTCGTTGCGGCCGTCGATGCGCAGGGTCATGAAGCCGCCGCCGCCGAGGTTGCCGGCCTCGGGGTAGGTGACTGCGAGCACGAAGCCCATCGCGACGGCCGCGTCAACCGCGTTGCCGCCGCGTGCCAGCACGGCAGTGGCTGCTTCGGTGCCGTGGCTGTCAGGACTCGCGATCGCTGCGGCGCCCTGCGCGACCGGTGCGAGCAAGCAATGGATTGAAAGCAGCAGTGCGGCGAGCAGGGCGCGCTGCCAGCGCGATTGCAGGGCGAGTGTCATCCGGCTAGTGTGCGCGAAATCATGCGCAGTCTGAACCCATGGGTGGCGCCGCCCCGACCCGAGCGCACCGTGCTTGCCGGCCAGTGGTGTCGCCTCGAACCGATTGATCCCCAACGTCACGGCGACTCACTGTTCGAGGCGTCGATGGCGCCGGGTGCCGAGGAGCGCTTCCGCTGGCTGTTCGAGGTGCCGCGACCGCGATCCGGGTTCGACGACTGGTTGCTGGGCTCGATGGCGAGCGAAGACCCCCTGTTTTTTGCCGTCGTGGATGCCGCGACCGGTCGTGCTGAAGGTCGGCAGGCCTTGATGCGCATCACGCCCGAGCATGGCGTGATCGAAATCGGCCACGTGCTGTGGGG
>JBIITU010000374.1:0-3570 GCA_044340335.1 Steroidobacteraceae bacterium | reverse complement strand
AGGCGCTTGATTGGAAGTCAAGTAACATCGCAAGGTGTTCGTGGGTTCGAATCCCACCCTCTCCGCCAGAACCGTGCCCGATTTCTATGGCGTCCCGCATCGGTTCCTCCGCAACGATTCCCCGCAAACCCCGCCAGGCCCGGAAGGGAGCAACGGTAGCGGTACGGTCGGGTGCCGGAGATCAGGCTGGTGCGGGCCGCCTCCCTTCGAGCCTGCGCGCATGAGCTACACCGCGCTCGCGCGTCGCTGGCGACCACACCGGTTCGACGATCTCGTCGGCCAGGAACACGTCGTGCGTGCCCTGTCGAACGCGCTGGACTCGCAGCGTGTCCATCACGCCTTCCTGTTCACCGGTACGCGCGGCGTCGGCAAGACCACCATCGCGCGCATCTTCGCGAAGTGCCTCAACTGCGACGAGGGCGTCAGCGCCCGACCGTGCGGCGTGTGCTCGTCCTGCCGCGAAGTCGAAGAAGGCCGGTTCATCGACCTGATCGAGGTCGACGCGGCATCGCGCACCAAGGTCGACGACACGCGCGAACTGCTCGAGAACGTCCAGTACGCGCCCTCGCGCGGCCGCTACAAGGTCTACCTGATCGACGAAGTGCACATGCTGTCGCAGCACTCGTTCAATGCGTTGCTGAAAACGCTCGAAGAACCGCCGCCGCACGTCAAGTTCCTGCTCGCGACCACCGATCCGCAGAAGCTGCCGATCACGGTCCTGTCGCGCTGCCTGCAGTTCAACCTGAAGCGGCTGCCGGTCAGTCTCATCATCGACCGGCTCAAGCACGTGCTCGAGGCCGAGTCCCTGCCGCATGAACCCGCCGCGCTGCGCCTGATTGCCGAGGCCGCCGACGGCAGCCTGCGCGATGCGCTGTCGCTGCTGGATCAACTGCTCGCGTTCGCCGCCGGACGCGCCGCGGAGGCGGAGGCGCGCGCGATGCTGGGCACGGTCGATCGTGGCCAGGTGGTCGAATTGCTGCGCAGGCTCGCAGCCGGCGACGGCGTGCGGTTGATCGAACACGCGCGTTCGCTCGAGGAGTGGGCGCCGGACCATGCCGCGCTGCTCGATGCGATGGCAGGCCTGCTGGCGCGCGTGGCGCTGTGCCAGACCGTGCCGGAAGCTGCTGCCGATGAAACCTATCCGGTCGAACTGCTGCGCGAACTCGCCGCGCAGCTGAGCCCCGAAGACACCCACCTCTACTACCAGATCGCGACCCTGGGTCGACGTGACATCGTCTGGGCACCCGATGCGCGCACCGGCTTCGAAATGACGCTGCTGCGGATGCTGGCGTTCCGACCGGGTGGTCTCGACGGCGATGGCGCGCGCGCACCTCGCCCGGGTGCCGCCGCGGCCGGCGGGGCGGGCAGCGCTGCTGCCGGCAAGGGCGCAGGCGGCACGCCGTCGGCGGCCGCAGCGACCACTGCCGCGAGCGGTTCGATGGCGGCCCTGCCAGCCGATAACGACGCCTGGATCGCGCTGCTGCCGCAACTCGAACTCGGCGGCGCGGCACGCCAGCTCGGCTCGCATTGCGAGTGGCAAGGCGTCGAAGGCAGTACGGTGCGGCTCGCAATCGACCCGCGCAACCAGCACCTGCGGACTCGCGCCCTCGAGGACAAGCTCGCGCAGGCACTGTCGAAGCGTGCCGGACAGCCACTCAAGCTCGATTTCGTCGCAACCGAGGCTGCGGCGCCGGCGACGCCAGCCGCGGCCTCAGAGCGTGCCGCCAACGAGGAGCTGGCCGCGGCCAAGCGCTCGCTCGCCGATGATCCGACCGTGCAGGGCCTGCAGCAACGTTTCGGCGCGGTGCTGCACGAGGATACAGTGCGGCCCAACCGCGGCGCACGTCCGGGCAATTCTTGAACCAACGCCGCAAGGAAGGAACCGTGAGCAATTTCGGCAACATGATGAAGCAGGCGCAGGCCATGCAGCGCAACATGGAAAAGGCGCAGCAGGAAATCGCGCTGATGGAAGTCGTCGGTGAATCGGGCGGCGGCATGGTGCGTGTCACGATGAACGGCCGTCACGAAGTGCGCCGCGTGCAGCTCGAGCCCGCGGTAATCGGCGATGATCGCGAGATGCTCGAGGATCTGATCGCCGCCGCGACCAACGATGCCGTGCGCAAGGTCGAAGCGATGACGCAGGAGAAGATGTCCGGCCTGATGGCGGGCATGAAACTGCCGCCGGGCATGAAGCTGCCGTTCTGACGTCGGCGCCGTCGCGTGAAGCATTCCCCGGCCCTCGCTCGGCTGATCGAAGCGCTGCGCAGCTTGCCCGGCGTGGGGCCGAAATCGGCGCAGCGCATGGCGTTCCACCTGCTGCAGCAGGGGCGCGGCGCGGCACGCGGACTTTCGTCCGCCATCGATGATGCGCTCGGCGCCGTGCGCGGTTGCCGTCGCTGCCGGATGCTGACCGAGGGCGACCTGTGTTCGATCTGCATCGCGCCGTCGCGCGATGCGAGCCTGCTGTGCGTCGTCGAGTCGCCTGCAGATGTGGTTGCGATCGAGCAGTCGGCGGGCTTCCGCGGCCGCTACTTCGTGTTGATGGGGCACCTTTCACCGCTCGACGGCGTCGGCCCGGAGCAGCTCGGCATTCGCGAACTCGAGGCGCTGCTCGCGGGCGGCGAGGTGCGCGAAGTCATCCTCGCCACCAATCCGACCGTCGAAGGCGAGGCGACCGCACACTTCCTGTCTGAGCTCGCGCGCGAGCACGGCCTGCGCGCGTCGCGGATCGCTCACGGCGTGCCGGTGGGTGGCGAACTGGAATACATCGACGGCGGCACGCTGGCCCGCGCACTCGCCGGACGCCAGTCGGTCGGCTGACCGACCGCACTGCGCGGGCGGCGTCAGCGCGGCGCTGCGGCTTTTCCCAGGTCTTCGTACAGGCGACGCAGGCGGCGGTAGCTTTCGTAGCGACGCGGATCGAGTTCGCCGCGCTCGAGCGCGGCGATCACGGCGCAGCCCGGTTCGCGCATGTGGCGGCAGTCCTGGAAGCGGCAGCCGGTGGCGAGCTGATCCACCTCGATGAAGCCCATGCTGCCAGGCTCGAGCGCGCTGATGGCCGGCGCGAAATCGCGGACGCCCGGGGAGTCGATCAGCGCGCCGCCCTGTGGCATGTCGTAGAGCCGCGACGCCGTCGTCGTGTGGCGGCCTTCGAGGTCGCGATCGAGTTCCTGCGTCGCGATGTCGACGCCTGGCAGCAGGCGCGTGACCAGCGACGACTTGCCGACGCCGCTCTGGCCGACCAGCACGCCGGTCTGGTCGCGCAACGCGGCGGCGAGCGCGGCGAGGCTGTCGGGGTCGTCGCGACGGCACATCAGCACGGGGTAACCGGCGCGGCGCAGCGGTTCGAGTTCCGCTGCCAGTGCCTCGGCGCCCGGCAGATCCGACTTGTTCAGGACGACGAGACCACCGATGCCCGCCGACGCGGCCGCGGCGAGGTAGCGATCGACGATGAACAGGTCCGGTGCCGGCGCCGGCGCCACTACTGCGACCAGACGCGTCAGGTTCGCAACCACCGCTTCCGATGCGCCGCGCAGCGTGGAGCGGTACAGCGTGCCGGCGCGGGGCAGC
>JBIITU010000372.1:0-3587 GCA_044340335.1 Steroidobacteraceae bacterium | reverse complement strand
GACATCGTCACGCTGGTCCGGGCGCTGCGGAACCAGCGCAAGCTCAAGGGCCCGCAGTTCCTGCACGTCGTCACCAAGAAGGGCAAGGGCTACGCGCCGGCCGAGGCCGATCCGATCAAGTGGCACGGACCGGGTCCGTTCGACCCAGAGACCGGCACCATCTTCAAGGAAAAGCTGAGCGGGCCGACGTATTCGCAGGTGTTCGGCCAGTGGCTGTGCGACATCGCCGAGCGCGATCCGCAGATCATCGGCATCACGCCTGCGATGCGCGAAGGCTCGGGGCTGGTTGAATTCTCGAAGAAGTTCCCGGACCGTTACTTCGACGTTGCGATCGCCGAGCAGCATGCCGTCACGTTCGCGGCCGGCCTGGCCTGCGAAGGCTACAAGCCGGTCGTTGCGATCTACTCGACTTTCCTGCAACGCGCGTACGACCAGCTGGTCCATGACGTCGCGCTGCAGAACCTGCCGGTCACGTTCGCGATCGACCGCGCGGGTCTCGTCGGCAGCGACGGCGCGACGCACCAGGGCGCGTTCGACGTTTCGTTCCTGCGTTGCATTCCGAACATGACCATCATGGCGCCGTCCGACGAAGACGAGTGCCGGCAGATGCTGTTCACGGCGACCACACTGGCTGGCCCTGCGGCCGTGCGCTACCCGCGCGGCACCGGCTCCGGCGTGACACCCGTCCCCGAGATGACGGCGCTGCCGATCGGCCGCGCGCAACTGCGCCGCGAAGGCCGCTCGGGGCTCGCGATCCTGTGCTTCGGCACGCTGCTCGACTCCGCGCTGGCGGTCGCCGAGCGGCTCGACGCGACCGTCATCAACATGCGTTTCATCAAGCCGCTGGATGAAGAATGCGTGCTGCGCATCGCTGCGCGGCACCGCGCGATCGTCACGCTCGAGGAAGCGGCGATCGCCGGCGGCGCGGGTGCCGCGGTTGCCGAACTGCTCGCGGCGGAAGGTCAGACGCTGCCGCAACTGATGCTGGGCATCCCGGATCGCTTCATCGACCATGGTTCGCGTGACGACGCGCTGGCGTCTGCGGGCCTGGATCCGGCGGGCATCCGCGGCGCGATCGAGCGCTGGTGGCACCTGCAGCACGCCGCGGATTTGCCGGCGCAGGCCTGAGCCCCGCTCGGGGCTGATCCCGGCCCTGGCGGGCCTCAACCCGCGATGCGGGCTTCGGCGTTCTGCAACCGGCCGATCAGCGTCGACAGGAACTGCCGGTTGAAGCGCAGCTGGCACGGCGCCGACACCTGCTCCAGCAAAGTCGAGCTGACCTTCAGCACCGTCACCGGCGTCGTCGCGCGTATCGTCGCCGTCCGACGCGCACCCTTCACGTAGCCGGTCTCGCCAAAACATTCGCCGGTGTCGATCGTGCCCACCTCGACCCCATTGCGGACCACGCCGCACTGGCCCCCGACCAGGATGTAGAAGCGATCGTCCATCTCCCCTTCCTTGATGATCTCCTCGCCGGGCTGGAAGGTCGACCAGGTGCTCGCGCGCATGACCTCCCAGATCTCGGCATGCGAGAACTCATGGAAGAAGCGCAGCCGGCGCAGCGTGCCGAACTGCTCCTGCTGGTCGATGCGGCTGTAGGCCTCGCGCACTTTGGCGTGCACTCGCGTCAGGTCGGCGGCGAAGTCGAGGCCGGTCTTGTAGCGCCGCTCCGGCTGCTTCATCAGCGCCGTCGCAACGACCCGCTCGAGTTCCTCGGGAATGTCCGGCCGCAGCGTGTGCACCGGCGCCGGCGTCGCGTAGACGATCTGGTGCAGCAGCTTGGCCAGGTTGCTGGCCTTGAACGGGCGCGCGCCGGTCAGCAGCTCGTACATGACCGCGCCCAGCGAATACAGGTCGCTGGAATTGGTCAGCTCGAGGCTCTGCACCTGCTCGGGCGACATGTAGGACGGGCTGCCGGCGATGCCTTCGATGCGCGAGATGTCGGAATCGGCCACCAGCGCGATGCCGAAGTCGATGATGCGGACGTCGGAATCCTGCGTCAGCATGATGTTCGACGGCTTGATGTCACGGTGGATCACGCCGCGCGAGTGGGCGTAGTGCAGCGCGCGGGCGCACTTGTAGACGATCTCGACGACGTCGTCGATGCGCAGCAGGTTGTCGGGCTTGCAATAGGCGGCCAGCGTGCGCGCGCCATGCACGTGCTCGGTGACGATGTAGCAGTAGTCGCCCTCTTCACCGGCATCGTAGATCGGCAGGATGTGCGGGTGCTGCAGCAGGCCCACCATGTGGGCCTCCGACAGGAACATCTTGCGCGCGATGCGCGCCTTCTCCTCGTCGCCGCCAGCGTCGAGGTTGTAGACCTTGATCGCCACGTCGCGTCCATAGTACGGGTCGTGCGACAGGTACACCGTGCCGGTGCTGCCGCGGCCGACTTCCTTGACGATGACGTACTTGCCGATGCGGTCGGGCACCGGGCGCGAGAGTGCTGGGTTCTGGGCGGGAGATGGCATGATCGATGCGCAGGATACGAGGCGCCCGCGCCACGGGGTGTGATGCAAGTCCCGCGCGGAGGGCGCGTTTCCCGGGCAGCGCGCCGGCGACGCACGCGCTGCGCGCGACCCGCTCAGCCGCCGAAGTGGTCGAAGCCCGAATGCGAGACCTGGATCACGGAATCACCGTCGCGGATCTCGATGCCTGGGGCCGCGCGCAGCGCGCCGATGACCGTCCAGACCAGCGCGTCGCCGGCGGCCGGGCGTTCGGGCCAGGAGGCGCGCAGTGCGGCGAGGCGCGCCGGCGGCAGCGCAAAACACAGCTCGTAATCATCGCCACCGGTCAGCGCATGGCGCCGCGCCGCCGTCTCGCCGCAGACGGCGCGCAGCGCCGCGGACAGCGGCAGTGCCGCGGCGTCGAGCATGACACCGCAACCGCTCGCAGCCGCCAGCTTGCCGGCATCGCCGGCGAGACCATCGGATACGTCGATGCAGGCGCTGGCGAAATCCCGCAGCCGGCGCCCGGCGGCCAAGCGCGGCGTCGGATACAGGAACCGTTCGAGCAGCGCGCGCTCGGCGGTGTCTGCCGGGCCGTCTGCCCGGCGCGCGATCTCGAGCCCGGCGGCAGCGTCGCCCGGGGTGCCCGTGACGCACAACAGGTCGCCAGGCTGCGCGCCACTGCGGCGCAGCGCCGCGCCGGGTGGCACGAAGCCCTGCAGCTGCACGCTGATCGAGAGCGGCCCGCGCGTCGTGTCGCCACCGACCAGCGCGACCGAGTGGCGCTTCGCCAGTTGGCCGAAGCCGCGCGCGAAACCCTCGAGCCACGCGGCGTCGATCCGCGGCAGCGTCAGCGCGAGCAGCGCCCACGCCGGCTCGGCGCCCATCGCAGCAATGTCGCTCAGATTGACCGCGAGCGCGCGATGCCCGACCGACTCGGGCGGTGAACCCGGCAGAAAGTGCGTGCCCTCGACCAGCGTGTCCAGGACGGCGACCAGCTGTTCGCCCGCGTGCGGCGCGAGCAGCGCGCCGTCGTCGCCGACGCCGAGCACGACATCGTCACGCTGCGCGCCGAGCCGCGCGAACCAACGCTCGATCAGTTCGAATTCGCCCAGCGACACCGCGGCCGAGCGTCCCGGC
>JBIITU010000266.1:0-4957 GCA_044340335.1 Steroidobacteraceae bacterium | reverse complement strand
CGAGCTGCCGTTCCGCCGCCAGGCCCTGAATGACCTCGTGGACGGCCGCAGCGCGCCACTCCGGCAGCGCGGCGAGCCGCTGCGCGAGCTCGGCGAGCAGCGCCTTCGCCTCGGCCGTCAGGTGCTTGGCAGCCGCGGCCGGATCCAGCGTGACGCCGCGGGTGAACAGGAAGCGGCTCGCCTGCGCCATCTCGACCAGCGTCTTGTTGCGCTCGCGCTGGGCTTCGACAACCTTGATGAGCTTGTCGGTGGCGATGTCGCCCTCGCCCGCCGGCACGTCGATGCGGGCCAGGAACTTGCGCAGGTGCGGCACGATCGCGGCGGGCGGCGCATGCATCAGGTGCTGCTGGTTCAGCCACAGCAGTTTTTCGGGGTTGAACGCGGACGCCGCCTTGTTGACATCGGCGATGTCGAACAGCTGGATCATCTCCTCGCGCGTGAAGAATTCCTGGTCGCCATGCGACCAGCCGAGACGCACGAGGTAGTTCAGCAGCGCATCGGGCAGGAAGCCTGCCTTCTCGTACTCGAGCACGCTTACGGCGCCATGGCGCTTCGACAGCTTCGCGCCGTCGGGACCGAGGATCATCGGCACATGCGCATAGGCCGGCGGCGTGGCGCCCAGCGCGCGCAGCATGTTGATCTGCCGCGGCGTGTTGTTCAGGTGATCATCGCCGCGAATCACGTGCGTGATGCCCATTTCCATGTCGTCGACGACGACGCAGAAGTTGTAGGTCGGCGTGCCGTCGGAGCGCGCGATGATCAGGTCATCGAGCTCGGTGTTGGCGAACGTCACGTCGCCATGCACGAGGTCATGCACCACGACGTTGCCCTCGAGCGGGTTCTTGAAGCGGATCACGGGCTCAACGCCCGGGCGTGAATCCGTGCGATCACGCCAGCGGCCGTCGTAACGAGGCTTCTGCTTGTTGGCCATCTGCGTGGCACGCAGCGCGTCGAGCTCTTCCTTGGTGCAGTAGCAGCGGTAGGCCGTGCCGGCCGCCAGCATCTGCTGGATGACTTCCTTGTACCGGTCGAAACGCTGGGTCTGGTAGAACGGCCCCGCGTCATGCGCGAGCCCCAGCCACTGCATGCCTTCGAGGATCACCTGCACCGCTTCGGGCGTGGAACGCTCGAGGTCGGTGTCCTCGACCCGCAGGATGAACTTGCCGCCATGGCGGCGCGCCTGCAGCCAGCTGAACAGCGCGGTACGAACGCCACCGATATGCAGCATGCCGGTGGGGGATGGGGCGAAACGGGTGACGATGCTCATGAGGGCGCGAATCTTAGCAATTCGGTTGCGCCCCCGCCCCCGTGCCCTTTATCCTTTCGCCCCTCTTGCGGGCGGGCGGTTAGCTCAGCGGTAGAGCACTGCTTTCACACGGCAGGGGTCACTGGTTCGATCCCAGTACCGCCCACCACTTCTTTCCCGATCGCCAACCAGTACCGCGTACCGCGCAGCTGGCCCGTGCGAATCAGCGCACCCAGTGCCACGAGTTCACCCAGGTCCCTGCGCGCCGTCGCGGGCGGCGCGCCCGTGATCGCCTGGTACTTGCCAGCAGAAAGCCCGCCGCGAAACCCGTCGGGCCCTTCCCGCATCAACCGCAGCAACACCTTGTGCTGGCGCGGGTTGACCTGGCCGTCGAGTCGGCGCAGCAACTGCGCCTTCGCGATGACGAACCCGACCCACGCCAGTGTGTGCGCCTGGGCTTCGATAACGCGGTCGGCGAACCAGACCAGCCAGCGAGCCACATCGAGTGACTTGTTGGCACGCTCGAGCTCGTCGTAATAGTCCGCCCGATGGCGCTGCAAGGTCATGGACAACGCGGTCAGTGTCGGGCGCCCCGCCGCCTGCGCGAGCGCCTTTTCGGCGATCGCGCGCCCGATGCGGCCGTTGCCATCCTCGAACGGGTGTATGCACTCGAAGTGCAGATGGGCGAGCCCAGCCCTGGTCAGCGCCGGCAACCGCATGGGTCCTTCCGGAGCGGTATCGTTGAACCACGCATGGAACGCTGCCATCTCGGTGGCTACGGCCTCCGACGGCGGCGCCTCGTAGTGCACTCGTGGCGCGTGGATCGGGCCGGAGACCACCTGCATCGGTTCCGGGTGGCTGCGGTACGTGCCCACTTCCCGCAGATCGGTTCGCGCGGACATCACCTGCCGATGCCACCCGAACAGCACAGCGTCTGAGAGCGGAGCGGCGAAGCCGCGGTACAGGTCGGTCAGCATCTCGGCGATGCCCCGCTCCGCCGCTGGGACACGCAGCGAGTCCGGCTGCAAGCCGAACTGTCGACGCAGCGATGACTGCACGCTGTCGCGATCGAGCAATTCACCCTCGATCTCTGACGTCTTGATGGCCTCGGCGCTGATCAGTTCGACGACCAGTTGCAGGCGTTCCGACTCGAGCAGGTGATGGGTGGAGCCGAGGACGACGCCCGCGTTTTGCAGGAACTGGCCCTCCTGCTGCGCGAGCGCGTCGGGCAGGTATTGGAACTGCGGCCAGTCGGCCTGCTGCCAGATCCACTTCATGAGCGATAACTTAGCATTTTATCGCTCATAAAAGACGCCAATAATGAGCGATATCTCAAAGAAACATCGCTCGACACGTAATGGCATGGCGGGCGGCGCCGAGCGCCACCCGCCACACCCGGACTGCTTACTGCACGGCCTCTTCGACAGTTTCCGCAGCGGCCTCGGCGCCCTCGGCCACGGCCTCGCCAGCCGACTCCATCGCGGCCCCAGCAGCGTCCGCCGCCTCACCCGCCGCATCCACGGCAGCGTCAGCCGCGGACTCAGCAGCGGCAGCGGCATCTTCTGCGGCACCGGCAGCATCCGGCGCCTTGCCACCACAGCCAGCGAGAATCAGCGCGAGCGCGCCCGTGGCAACTCCGATCAACAGATTGGATTTCATGGTCTGGATCCCCTTTTTGATTTATTCACAAGAGCAGAAACGGCAAGGGCCTCCGCCGGGATTCCACTCAGCCGGACGGAGGCCCTTTTCACGTCGACAAAGCTGCTCTCTCGAACGGAACGATACTGCTGCACCGCGGCGAAGCGAATTAGGGCCAGGCCGTACGGCTGCGCCTTAGCGTTTCGCGAGCGAGATCCGCACGAGATCGGTGATCGTGCGGATCTGCAGCTTCTCGAGCAGCCGCGCCTTGTACACCTCGACGGTGCGCGGGCTGATGCCGAGCGTCTCGCCCACTTGCCGGTTCGACATGCCCTGCGCGAGCAGATCCATCACTTCGCGCTCGCGGCCGGTCAGGCGTCGCAGACGCTCATCGATGACCTCAGCCTCGGCCACCTCGCGTTGCCGTGCGGCATCGAGTGAAATCGCGTTCTGGATCACGTCGATGAGCACGTCGACATCGTCGAACGGCTTCTCCAGGAAGTCGAAGGCGCCGGCCTTGAGCGCGTTGCGGGTCATCGCGACATCACCATAGGCAGACATCACGATGCAGGGAATCTTCCAGCCGCGCCGGCCGATCTCGTCGAACAGCGTCAGCCCATCCATGCCCGGCATGCGTACGTCGATCAGTACGCAGCCGCGGCCGGTCGCGGCGTAGGTCTCGAGGAAAGACTCCGCAGACGCGAACATCTGGGTGCGCAGCCCCCGCAGGCCCAGCAGCAGGCCGAGCGAATCGCGCACGGCGGGATCATCGTCGATGACGAACACGGTGGCTTCGGTCATGCGCTGGTCGACTCGATGGCGGGGAACTCCACGACGATGCGCGCACCGCCCAGCATCGAGCGTTCGACGCCGAGCTGTGCCGAATGCGCGAGCGCGATGCGGTTCGCGATCGCCAGACCCAGGCCCATGCCGTCCGGCTTCGATGAGCGCAGCTGCGCGAAATGCAGCTGCTCTGCGGTGGGCGCAAAGCCGGGCCCGCTGTCGTCGATCAGCACGCGCGCGCGACCGTCGATTTCCTCGATGCTGATTTCGACGCGGCGCTGGCGCGGCGAATCCACAGCGGCGGAAATCGCATTCTCGACCAGGTTGCGCAGCAGGATGAGTATCTGCATCGGGTCGGCGATGGTCACCACGCGATCAACCGGACGCAGGACCAGTGCGACACCGCGCCGCGCCGCCTCCGCCTGGAACTGTTCGGTGACGCGCGCGGCGAGCACACCCAGATCCTGCGGCCCGAGATCGAGCGTGCCGGCGCGATACAGGTCGCGCAGCGTACGCACGACATCGCTGGCCCGCCGCCCCTCGTGCAGCGCCTTCTCGAGCGTCTCGGACAAGGTTGCGCGCTCGTCGGGCGTGCGCTCGGCGAGGATGCGCCCCGCCTGCAGGTACTGCAGCAGCGCGGCGATCGGGTTGTTGACCTCGTGCGCCAACGCCGCCGTCATCTCTCCGGCAGCGGCGAACTGCTCGGCGCGGCTCAGCGCAGCCTGCTGCAGCAGCAGCTGCTCCTGCACTCGCCGACGCTCGGTGACGACCGCACCAAGGATCAACGCGGTGGCGCTCAGCGCCAGCATCAGGATCTGGAACTCGATGAACGTCACCGCCTTGTAGCCCATCAGCAGCACGACGACGATCAGGCCAATCTGGATCGCCACGACCGACAGCGCCGCGCCGGGTATGCCCCAGCGCAACGCGATCCAGATGATCGGCAGGAACAGCAGGAAAAAGAACTTGAATTCATCGGTGATCGGCAGGCCGAAGATGATCCACAGCGCGAGGACAATCGATGCGGCCTGCAACGCAATCTCCATCGATGCAGTGCGTGCAACGCGGCGCATCGCCTCCCAGCGTTCGGCGCGCAAGTTCCAGACCAGCAGCGCGGGGGCCGACACCAGCATGCCGTTCAGATCGCCGATCCAGAAACGCAGCACGCTGCTGAGCCACTCGCGCACCGACAGCCCCTCGAACAGCACGAAGGCCGAAACGTAGCCGAGCGCTGCGAGCAGCGTGGCGGGGACGAGTACCGCGGCCAGCCAGACCACGTCGCGCGCGCCG
>JBIITU010000281.1:0-4616 GCA_044340335.1 Steroidobacteraceae bacterium | reverse complement strand
GAATCGACGCGGAGCCGACGCAACACCTCGCAGGCGCTGGCGTACACGGTCGCGACCCACACGCTGCCCACCGCCAGCGCAGTCAGGCTCTCAGGTGCGCCGCGAACGAGCACCTCGGCAAGCATCGGCGCCACGACGGCCAGCGGCACGGCCAGCGGCCCCCAGCGCCACAGCAACACGAAACTGAGGCCGCTCGCCGGGTTCCACGGCGTGATGCCGAGCGGCGGCACGGGGTGCAGGTAGCTCAGGCGGTCGAGCAGAAGATAGGCCGCGAGATACAACACGGCGAGCGCCGCCACCGCAAGGCGGCTGCGCGTTACGAGGTCGGACTGCTGCAGGCGGAACGGGCTGGCCACCCGTCCATGATAGTCATGCATCAATCGCTGAACACGGTCAGCGCGATCACGAGCGCCACGGCGCCGCCGATGACGGTACTCGCCATGATCAGTGCGAACAGGCGATTCAGCCGTTCTTCGGCATTCTTGCGGTCCGGGTTGTCGGGTTGCATAGGGCCAAAGCCTGCGTGGCCGCGCCGACGCCGGCAATTCGCTGCGCCCCGTACGGGCAGACCCTCAGGCCCGCGCCTGTCTGTCCGCAGCAATGCATATGGGAATGCTGCTTCGATGGCGCGAGCGTGGCTTCGAGCGCGCGCTCGAGCGCGAAGCACTGCTCGGCAGCACGAAGGCGCGTTAGCGCGGCTTCGGCTCGAGGCCCCTCGCCGGCTTCACGGCGCGCGCCTTGTCGAGCTGGCTGCGCAGGCCGCGCGCCCAGCTCTCTGCGGCGTCGCCCACCGCCTGGTTGTTATCGATGCTCGTGGTCGGCTGGAACCAGAAGTCTTCCGGATCCTCGTAGCGATCGAGCGCACGGGCGATCAGCGCGCCGCTCGCGGAATCGCGCAGTTCGGCAACGAGCGTCAGTTCGCCGGCGGAGCGCGTGAACGTCTGCGTGCGCGACGAGCGCTGCACGTCGGGCGCGTTCAGATAAAGGTTGCGGATTTCGGCGCGCACGCGCAGCACGTCATCGCCCGGCTCGGTGACGATCCGATATCCACCGCCCGATAGCTCGCTGATGAATTCCTTCTGCACGACTCGCGCGACATCGGCCCGCAGTTTGGTCTTCTCCTCGACAGTGAGCTCGCGCCCCGCCGGCCGCGGCTCCCACCGACGATCGAACGACACCTCGACCGGGTCGAGCATGATGGCGCGATAGCGCGCGAGGTCTGCATCAGGCTGCACCAGGTATTGCTGCAGGCCGCGCACCCGCACTTCGACCAGACCCTCGCCGTTGGCGGCACCGGCAGGCGCGGCAGCCGGGGGATCGGCGGCAAACGTCAGCGTGGCGAACAGCAGGCCCGCAGTGAAGGCGAGCGCGGAATGGGTGGTCGTGGCCATCGGAACCCCCGAAGCAAGCGTGGGAATAAGTTGCTCGGTTTGACTGCGCTCTGCAAGCGCGGTTCCCGCCCACCGGCAACTACTTAGTCCAGCTCCACCAGAACCCGCCCTTCTTCCACCCGCTCGCCGACCGCACAGTCGATCGCCCGCACGGTGCCGGCGCGCGGCGCGGTGATCGCGTGCTCCATTTTCATCGCCTCGATCACGAGCAGCACCTGCCCCGCCTCGACCGCATCGCCCGCCTGCACAGCGACTTGCACGACGAGACCCGGCAAGCGCGCCACCAGCTCGCCTTCGGCGACGGCGTCGTCGCCCGTCGCGGCGCGCGGATCGACGATCGCGAGCGCGTACTTCTCGCCATCGGCCCAGACGACGACTTCACCGCTGGCCAGATCGATCTCGCAATTACCCTCAGCTGCGCCCGCTGCCACATCGCCCGAGACCGACGCGCCGCGCCACAGGAAGTCGATTCGCCCTGGCGCGCTGAGATTCGCGCGAAACGCATCGCCGAGGTCCCACGGTGACGCAGCGGGCAACGCCAAAGCTGCGCGCCGCGGCGCTTCGAGCACCGCCTGCGCCGCCGCCTGCAACACGATCTCCGGCACGGCGCCCGGTGCCGCGAGCGCCGCGCCCTGCTCGACGAGGAAGCGCGTCGTCACACCGCCGGCGGCGAACGCATCGGTGCGCAGCGCGCGACCGAGCCAGGCAGCGTTGTCCGCAACCCCAGCGAGCCGCGTCGCGGCCACCGCGCGCACGAGGCGCGTGCGCGCTTCTTCACGGTCGCGCCCGTGCGCGATGACCTTCGCGAGCAGCGAGTCGTAATCGCTCGGCACGACGTCGCCGGTCTCGAAGCCGGCATCGACGCGCACGCCCGCGAGGCTCGCCGGCCAATCGGCGCGGCGCAGGCGCCCGGAGCTCGGCACGAAGTCCGCATCCGGGTCTTCCGCGCACAACCGCACTTCGATCGCATGGCCCGTCGGCGTCAGCGATGACTGCGTGAACGGCAGGCGCTCGCTGGCCGCGATACGCAGCTGCCACTCGACCAGATCGAGGCCATGGATCGCCTCGGTGACCGGGTGCTCGACCTGCAGCCGCGTGTTCATCTCCATGAACCAGAACTCGCCGTCGGCATACAGGAACTCGACCGTGCCGGCATTCGTGTAGCCAATGCTGCGCGCGACGGTTACGGCGGCAGCGTGCAGGCGCTCGCGGACCTCGGGCGCGATGCCCGGCGCCGGCGCTTCCTCGATCAGCTTCTGGTGCCGCCGCTGGACCGAGCAATCGCGCGTGCCGAGGTGCAGCACGTGCCCGTGCTGGTCGGCGAGCACCTGCACTTCGACATGGCGCGGCGCCGGCACATAGCGCTCGAGCAGCAGCGTCGGATCGCCGAAGGCGCTGGCCGCAAGCCGCCGCGCCGCTTCGAGCGCCGGACGCAGCTGTGCCATGTCGGTGACGATCTGCATGCCCTTGCCGCCGCCACCGCCCGACGGCTTGACGATCAGCGGCAGGCCAACGCGCTCGGCCTCGCGTGCGAGCGCGTCAATCTCCTGCGCGTCGCCGTGGTAACCCGGCAGCACCGGCACGCCGGCGCGTGCCATCGCATCCTTCGCGGCGCGCTTCGAGCCCATCGCGTCGATGGCCGCAGCGGGCGGCCCGACGAACGCGATGCCCGCCTGCGCACACGCAGCGGCGAATGCGGTGTTCTCGGACAGGAACCCGTAACCGGGGTGCACGGCGTCGACGTCATGCTCGCGCGCGGCGGCGAGGATGCGCTCGACGTTCAGGTAGCTCTCCCGCGCGGGCGCAGCACCCAGCCTCACCGCGACGTCGGCGAGCCGCGTGTGGCGCGCGCCGGCATCGGCGTCCGAGTACACCGCCACCGTGCGCAGGCCGAGTCGCCGCGCCGTGCGGATGATGCGGCAGGCGATCTCGCCGCGGTTCGCAATCAGCAGGGTCCGAAACATCGTGCTGTTCTCCCCGCTCACATCCGGAACACGCCGTAGCGTGTCTCGGCAATCGGTGCGTTGCGCGCCATCGCGAGCCCGAGCGCGAGCACGCGGCGCGTGTCGGCCGGATCGACGACGCCGTCGTCCCACAGCCGTGCACTGGCGTAGTACGGATGCCCCTGCGACTCGTACTGCGACCGGATCGGATCCGCGAGCGCGTTTTCCTGCTCGACCGACATCGCAGACTTGCCCTCGGACGCGAGCTGGTCGCGACGGATCGTCAGCAGCACGTTCGCCGCCTGCTCGCCGCCCATCACCGAAGTGCGCGCATTCGGCCACTGCCACAGCAGCCGCGGCGAATACGCGCGGCCGCACATCGCGTAATTGCCGGCGCCGTAGCTGCCTCCAACTATCATCGTGAACTTGGGCACCTGCGCGCAGGCAACCGCCGTGACCATCTTCGCGCCATCTTTGGCGATGCCGCCGGCCTCGGCTTTGCGGCCGACCATGAACCCGGTGATGTTCTGCAGGAACACGAGCGGGATCTGCTCGCGCGCGCATAGCTCGATGAAGTGCGCGCCCTTCAGCGCGCTCTCGCTGAACAGGATGCCGTTGTTCGCGATGATGCCTACCGGGTAGCCACACAGGTCGGCAAAGCCGCAAACCAGCGTGCTGCCGTACAGCTGCTTGAATTCCTCGAAGTGCGAGTCATCGACAACACGTGCGATCAGCTCGCGCACATCCCAGGGCTTGCGGAGGCTCGCCGGCACGAGGCCGTAGATCTCCGCCGGGTCGTAGTGCGGCGCGCGTGGCGCGCGCGGCGGGCGCGTGTCCGGCGCGGGCTTCAGGCGCGCGATGATCTGCCGCGCAATCGCAAGACCGTGTGCATCGCTGTCGGCCATGTGGTCGCAGACGCCCGACTCGCGGCAGTGCACGTCGGCGCCGCCGAGCGACTCGGCATCGATCTGCTCGCCGGTGGCCGCCTTGACCAGCGGCGGCCCGCCGAGGAACACCTGCCCCGCGCCGCGCACGATGATGTTCTCGTCGCTCATCGCCGGCTGGTAGGCGCCGCCCGCCGTGCAGTTTCCGTGCACGACCGCGACCTGCGCAACACCGGCCGCCGACAGGTTCGTCTGGTTGAAGAAGATCCGGCCGAAGTGATCGCGATCCGGGAAGACCTCGTCCTGCGCCGGCAGGAAGGCGCCACCGCTCTCGACCAGGTAGATGCACGGCAGCCGGTTCTCGCGCGCGATCTCCTGCGCCCGCAGGTGCTTCTTGA
>JBIITU010000288.1:0-4537 GCA_044340335.1 Steroidobacteraceae bacterium | reverse complement strand
ACGGTGGGGTCGTTCGCGACGATCACGCATTCGCGACCGCTGACCCGCCCCACCCCGGTCACGATGCCGGCGCCCGGCACCTCGCCGCCGTATAGCCCATGGGCCGCCAGCTGCGAGAACTCGAGGAACGGCGCGCCCGGGTCCAGCAGCAGGTCGATGCGCTCGCGCGCCAGCAGCCGCCCCCGGGCGCGGTGCTTCTCTACGGCCTTCTGGGAGCCTCCCAGCGCCACGCGCGCCGCCTGGGCACGCAGATCGGCCACCAGCGCCTGCATGGCCGTCTGGTTGGCCTGGAACTCGGCGCTGCGCGGATTCACCTGCGATTTCAGTCGGGGCACGGCCCACCTCGATAACGGTCGGAGCTTGCGCCCATTATCGGATTGTCCGACAATTAAAACCAGCCCCTCCGGACCCAAACCACAGGAACCGCGACATGCATCTCCCCGAGGACCTGCAGGAACTGCAGCGCCAGGTACGCCGCCTCGCCGACGAGCGCATCGCACCGCGCGCCGCCGAGATCGACCGCAGCAACGAGTTCCCGCGCGACTTGTGGCCCTTGATGGGCGAACAGGGCCTGCTCGGCATCACCGTGCCCGAACGCTGGGGTGGTGCCGACTTGGGCTACCTCGCGCACGTGATCGCAGTCGAGGAGATCTCGCGCGCCTCGGGCTCGGTGGGCCTCTCGTACGGCGCGCACTCGAACCTGTGCGTGAACCAGATCCGCCTGAACGGCACCGACGCGCAGCGCGACCGCTACCTGCCGAAGCTCGTGACCGGCGAGCACGTCGGCGCGCTCGCGATGTCCGAAGCCGGCTCGGGCTCAGATGTGGTCTCGATGAAGCTGCGCGCCGACGCGCGCGGCGATCGCTACGTGCTGAACGGCACGAAGATGTGGATCACCAACGGCCCCGACGCCGATGTGCTCGTCGTCTATGCGAAGACCCGCCCCGATGCTGGCCCCAAGGGCATCACGGCGTTTCTGGTCGAGCGTGGGTTCAAGGGGTTCAAGACCAGCCCGAAGCTCGACAAGCTCGGCATGCGCGGCAGCTCGACCTGCGAGCTCGTGTTCGAAGATTGCGAAGTGCCGGCCGCGAACGTGCTCGGCCAGGTCGACGGCGGCGTGCGCGTGCTGATGAGCGGACTCGATTACGAGCGGGTCGTACTCGCCGGCGGTCCGCTCGGCCTGATGCAGGCGGCGCTCGATCTCGTGCTGCCGTATGTGCGCGAGCGCAAGCAGTTCGGCGTGCCGATCGGCAGCTTCGAGCTGATGCAGGCCAAGGTCGCCGACATGTACACCGAACTCGCCGCCTGCCGTGCCTACGTGTACGACGTCGCCGCAGCCTGCGATGCCGGGCGCGTGACGCGCGCCGATGCGGCGGGCTGCATCCTGTACTCCGCCGAGCGCGCCACCAAGCTTGCGCTCGAGGCCATCCAGGCGCTGGGCGGCAATGGCTACATCAATGACTACCCCGCCGGCCGGCTGCTGCGCGATGCCAAGCTCTATGAGATCGGCGCCGGCACGCAGGAAATCCGCCGCATGCTGATCGGTCGCGAGCTGATCGGGAGCGCCGCGTGACCGCAGCCAACAGCACGCCGCGTTTCGAGCCGGTGCGCACCGAACCCGCTTACCGGCGCGTCGCGCTCGCGATCAGCGAGCGCATCGTCGGACGCAGCCTGCAGGATGGCGAGTCCCTGCCCACCGAGACCGAACTTGCTTCCCAGCTCGGCGTGAACCGCTCGACGTTGCGCGAAGCGCTGCGCGAACTCGAGAGCAACGGCCTGCTCGAGCGGCGCAAGGGCTCGAAGCGACTCGTGGTCACGCGGCCCGCGACCGAGGCCGTGGCCCGGGGCGTGTCGCGCGCGCTCGCGTTGCAGGACGTCACCGTCGCCGAGACCTGCGAAGCGCTCGTCGTGCTGATGCCGCCACTCGCCGCCGCCGCCGCCGAACGCCGCAGCGCCGCGCAACTCGCCACGGTGCAATGGGCCGCCGCGCGCTTCGCCACCGTAGCCGGCGACAACCTGCCAGGTGCAGCCGAGTCGCGCACCGCGCTCGCCGTCGAAGCCGTTGGACAGTTCTTCCGCGCGCTCGCCGCCGCCGCCGACAACCGCGCGCTGGCGCTGATGCACGAACCGCTCGTGCAGCTGCTGCAGAGCTCGCTCGTGCTGATGATCGACCACTCGCCCAATGCGCGCGAGCGCATCAGCGCCGCGCAGCAGAAGCTGTGCGAGGCGCTGGAGCACAAGGATGCTGCGCTTGCCGCCGAGTGGATGGGCAAGCACGTGCGCGACTTTCGGCGCGGGTTCGAGCTTGCGGGGATAGATCTGGCCGTGCGCGTCACACCGGCGTGAGCTGCGGCGCCACGGCCGCCGCGCGGGTTGCTAGCTGATCGTCTTCGACGCGATCGCCGACATCGCGCTCTCTGTCCCCGTGGCCGAATAGGCGCGAATGCCGAAGTACCAGGTGCCGCCCGACAGGTTGTCGACGACGTAGCGCGTCAGCCCCGGATTGTTGAGGTTGATCTGCTGGTTGAGATTCGACGCGCTGGTGCCGTAGAAGATCCGGTAGCCGGCGAGATTAGTCAGCGCCGAGCCGTCTTCGTTCTGGGTCGGCGGAATCCATGACAGCGTCGCATTTCCGATCACAGGGGTGCTGGGCGGAGTCGCAGGCGGAGTGGCAGGCGGAGTGGCAGGCGGTGTCGCCGGCGGTGTCGCGGGCGGAGTCGGGTTCGCCGGCGGTGTCGGTGAACCACTGATCGGCGGCGTGACGGGATCCAGACCGATCTCGGCCACGGGCTCGCCACCACCGCAGGCGGTCAACAGCCACACCGAACTGATCAGCAACAACACCGCGCGAATCACGCCAGATCACCTCATCGTCTGCAGGATGGGCTAAGTAAAACTTGCCGGCGAAGACGCTGCAATATGTCGGCGTCCGCCGACGAGTTCGCGCCCGTGACGCAGTTCAATGTCTCCCTGTAACGCTATCGACATCCATGCGCCATTCTTGAAAAACAGCGCCCAAGTGCCTGACACGCTTCAGATCGTCTTGCTTGCAACGCCCGACATCGCGCTCTCGGTGCCCGTCGACGTGAAGGCACGGATACCGAAGTACCAGGTGCCCTGACCGAGATTCTCGACCACGTAGCGCGTCAGCCCCGCATTGTTGAGCGTGATCACCGTGTTCAGCGAGTTGGCGCTGGTGCCGTAGTAGATGCGGTAGCCGGCGAGATTCTGCAGCGCCGTACCATCCTCATTCTCGGTGGGCGGCACCCACGACAGCGTCGCGCTGCCCGTGGTCGCCGGCGCACCTGTCACGGCGATCGAGAACGCCGGCAGTGACGTGCTCGCGCGACCATCACTGACGGTGATGACGATGTTCGCGAACGTGCCGACGTTCGCCGTCGCGGGCGTGCCACTGATCTGGCCGCTCGTCGTGCTGAACGTCGCCCAGGCCGGCAGGTTCGCGACGCTGAAGGTCAGCGCGTTGCCGTCGGCGTCAGCGGCGGTCGGCGTGAAGCTATAGGCAGTTCCAGCCTGCACGGATGCGATCGGCGAGCCGCTGATGGTCGGCGCCGTGTTCGGCGCCTCGCTCACCGCGATCGTGAAGGCCGGCAGCGCCGCCGATGCCGTGCCATCGCTGACGGAGATCACGATGTTCGCAAAGCTGCCGACGTTGCCCGCGGCCGGCGTGCCCGACAAGCGCCCGGTCGTCGTGCTGAACGTCGCCCAGGACGGGCGGTTCGAGATCGACCAGGTCAGCGTGTCGCCGTCGGCATCGGTGGCCGTCGGTGCGAACACATAGGCGCGCGAGATGGTCGGTGCGCGATTCGGCGGCGGCTGCACCTGGATCGAGAAGGCCGGCAGCGAGGCGCTGCTCTGGCCATCGCTGACGCTGACGACGATGTTCGTGTAGGTACCGACCGCGGCGCTGGTCGGCATGCCGCTCAGCACGCCCGTCGACGTGCTGAAGTTCGCCCAGCTCGGCAGGTTCGTCACGACGTACGACAGCGTGTTGCCATCCGGATCAGACGCCGTCGGCTGGAAGCGGTAGCTCTGACTCACGACCGCCGTCGTGGCCGGAGATCCGGAGATCACCGGCGGGTTGTTTGCCGGCGGCGGCGGTGGTGCCGGGGCCGGCGCGGGAGCCGGTGCGGGTGCAGGAGCTGGCGTCGGCGCAGGAGCCGGTGCGGGCGCGGGAGCTGGCGCTGGCGCAGGCGCCGGGGCCGGCGCAGGGGCTGGCGCAGGCGCCGGGGCCGGCGCAGGGGCCGGTGCAGGGGCTGGCGCAGGCGCCGGGGCTGGCGCAGGAGCCGGTGCCGGCGCAGGCGGCGGGGTCGGCGTCACGTTGCGTCGGATGACCCGAATGCGAAACGGACCAACACTCCCCTGAGTGCGTCGTGCCTTCGCGAACAGGATGATTGGCGCAGTCTCGCCTTCATCACTCACCGTCGGCGTGCCGGTGATCTCGCCCGTCTCCGGATTGAAGCTCGCCCAGGTGGGCAAGCCAGCGACTTCAAACTCGACGTCCTCGGGGTTCGCATCG
>JBIITU010000042.1:0-14199 GCA_044340335.1 Steroidobacteraceae bacterium | reverse complement strand
AGCTCAAGCTGCGCTCGCCGGCGATGGGCCAGCTGCGCGCCGCGGCGAGCGAGGATGTCGCGACGCGCGTGCTCGCCTATGCCGATGCCGGTGCGGCGGCCGTGTCCGTGCTGACGGAGCCCAGTCGCTTCGATGGCTCGATGCGGCACCTGGAACAGGCAGCCCGTGCGCTGGCGGTGCGCGCGACGGTCGTCCCCGCGATGCGCAAGGATTTCCTGGTCGCGCCGTATCAGGTGCTCGAGGCGCGCGCGGCCGGGGCGGGCGGCGTGCTCGTGATCCTGCGCATGCTGCCGCGCGCCGAGCTCGAAGCGCTGGTCGACGAGGCGCTGGCGCAAGGCTTGTTCGTGCTGCTCGAGGCCTTCGACGAGGCTGATATCGAGCTCGCCGCCGAGCTGGTCGCGGCGCGCGCCGCGCAGCGCGAGCTGCTGCTGGTCGGGGTGAACTGCCGCGACCTCGTGACGCTCGAAGTCGTGCCCGGCCGGCTCGAGGCGCTTGCGGATCGGCTGCCGCGCACGGTGGCGCGGGTCGCCGAGAGCGGCGTGGCGTCGGCCGCGGACGCAGCGCGCGTCGCCGCCGCCGGCTATGACCTCGCGCTGGTCGGCAGCGCACTGATGACGGGCGAGGAGCCGCGCAGGCTCGCGGCGGCCATGCTCGATGCCGGCCGGACGGCAGTGACCCAGCGAGCGCGCGGATGAGTGAACTGGTACCGGCAGGCTGGATCAAGATCTGCGGGCTGACCACGCCCGAGGCCGTCGACGCCGCGCTGGCGGCGGGCGCCGACGCGATCGGCTTCGTCTGCGCGGAGTCGGTGCGGCGCGTGACGCCGGCGCGCGCCGCTGAACTTGCTGCGCCGGCCTTGGGCCGCGCGAGCTGCGTTGCGGTCACGAAGCATCCGGATTTGGCGCTTCTGCAGGAGATCGACGCAGAATGGTTGCCGGATTTCTGGCAGAGCGATGTCGAAGATCTGGTCGCAGGCGATATCGCGGCACAGCTGCCGCACGCATTGCGTCTGCCGGTGCTGCGTGCCGGACGACCCTGGCCCGAGCCGTTGCCTGCGAGCGCACTGTTCGAAGGTCCGGTGTCCGGCACCGGGCAGGTCGGCGATTGGGACGAGGCCGCGCAGCTGGCGCAGCGCACGCAGCTGGTGCTCGCCGGCGGCCTGAACGCCGCCAATGTCGCCGCGGCGATCCGGCGCGTGCGTCCCTGGGGCGTAGATGTGTCGAGCGGCGTCGAGCAGTCACCTGGCGTCAAGTCGCCGGCAAAGATCATGGAGTTCGTGCGGGTGGCGCGCGCCGCCTTCGAGGAGTTGCAGTCATGAGGAAGTCGCGATGAATGCCGTCAGCAGCAGCGAGCGCGCACAGTGGCTCGCGACCGAAATCGCGGGTGGCTTTCCGGATGCGCGCGGTCGTTTCGGTCCTTACGGGGGCCGTTATGTGCCGGAGACGCTGATTCCGGCACTCGAGCGACTCGAGCAGGGCATGCGAGAGCATCTGCACAGCGCTGACTTCCAGGCGAGGCTGGTGCATGAACTGCGGACCTGGGTCGGCCGACCGACGGCGCTGACGCACGCGCCGCGCTTGTCGGCGCGCTGGGGCGCCGACATCTGGTTCAAGCGCGAGGATCTCGCGCACACAGGCGCGCACAAGATCAACAACGCGCTCGGGCAAGCGCTGCTGGCGCAGCGTCTCGGCGCGAAGCGCATCGTCGCGGAGACCGGTGCAGGCCAGCATGGCGTCGCGACGGCCGCGGCCTGCGCGCGCCTGGGCCTGCCCTGCATCGTCTACATGGGCGCGATCGACATGGAGAGGCAGGCACCGAACGTTGGCCGCATGCGCCTGCTGGGTGCCGAAGTGCGACCAGTCACCGGCGGCGACAAGACGCTGCGCGCCGCGATCGACGAAGCCTTGCGCGACTGGGTCTCTGACCCGACCGACACCTTCTATCTGCTCGGTTCGGCCGTGGGCCCGCATCCCTATCCGCAGCTCGTGCGCGAGCTGCAGGCCGTGATCGGGCGCGAGGCCCGCGCCCAGTATCTCGAGGCTTGTGGACGCCTGCCCGATGCCGTGCTCGCCTGCGTCGGCGGCGGATCGAATTCGATCGGCATGTTCCACGCGTTCGTGCCGGATCGCGAGGTGGAGATCATTGGCATCGAAGCCGGTGGTCGCGGTCCTGGGCTCGGCGACAACGCGGCGAGCCTCTCGTTCGGTCGGCCCGGCGTGCTGCAGGGCAGCTACTCGCTGCTGCTGCAGGATGCCGACGGCCAGATACAGGAGACGCATTCGGTGTCGGCCGGGCTCGATTACCCGGGCGTCGGCCCCGAACACGCGCTGCTGATGGCGGCCGGCCGCGTGCGCTATGAGGCAGCCGGTGATGCGGAGTCGCTCGAGGCGCTGCGTGAGTGCTGCGAGCTCGAAGGTATCCTGCCCGCGATCGAAACCGCGCATGCGCTGCACGGCGCCAAGCGCTGGGCGCAGCAGCATCCGGGGCGCAGCGCGCTGATCTGCATGTCCGGTCGCGGGGACAAGGACATGCCCACCCTGCAGCGCACGATCCTCGCCGAGCTCGATGCGCGCGCTGCTGCCAAGTCGCCGGCGGCGGGTGAGCGATGAGCGCCGCGACACCGCTGCCGCGCGACCGGCTCTCCACGGCGATTCGCACTGCCGCGGCGCGCGGCGAGCCAGCGCTGGTGGCATTCCTGACGGCGGGCTATCCGAGTGCCGCGCGGTTTCGCGAGCACCTGACCGCGGTTGCCTCCGCGGCGGATGTCGTCGAGATCGGGGTGCCGTTCACGGATCCGATGGCCGACGGCGTGACGATCCAGCGCTCGAGCCAGGAGGCGCTGCGCCAGGGCGTGAGCCTGCGCTGGATCCTCGCGGAGCTGAGTGCGATGCAGCGCCCCGCCGCGCCACTCGTGCTGATGAGCTATCTGAATCCGCTGCTGAACTACGGTTACACGCAACTGGCCGCAGACGCTGCGCGTGCCGGAGTCTGCGGCTTCATCGTGCCCGACCTGCCGTTCGACGAGGGCGACGAACTGCGCGCGGCGCTCGCGTCCGCGGGCGTGGCCATGGTGCAGATGGTCACGCCGGTCACCACGCCTGAACGCATGGCGCGCGTCTGCGCCGCGAGCGAGGGCTTCGTCTATGCGGTGACGATGACGGGCACGACCGGGCGCAGTGTTGCCGTGCCCGATTCGGCGCTGCATTACCTGGCCGCCGCGCGCCGCGCGGCGAACGTGCCGCTGTGCGCCGGCTTCGGCATTCGTTCGCGCGAACAGGTGCTGCGCCTCGCGGGCGACGTCGACGGCGTCATCGTCGGCTCCGCACTCGTCGAGGTGCTGGAGCGCGGCGAGGATCCAGCAGTCTTCCTGCGGAGCCTGCGTGGCGGCTGAGTGGTTTCGATGACGCCGCGCGCCGTGCCGATCGGCCTCGCGGTGCTGCTCGGCGCGCTGTCCATGGTCAGCCCGTTCTCGATCGACACATTCTTCCCGAGCTTCCGCGCGATGCAGTCCGAGTTCGGCATCGGACCGCTCGAGATGCAGCAATCGCTGACGGCGTACCTGCTGCCCTTTGCGCTGCTGTCGCTCGTGCATGGCCCGTTGTCGGATGCGTTGGGTCGCAGGCCCGTGGTGCTGTGGGGTATCGGCATCTATTCACTGGCGTCGCTGGCTTGTGTGTTTGCGCCGAGCTACACGACGCTGCTGCTGTTCCGCGCCGCGCAGGGCATGACGGCTGGCGTCGGCATGGCCGTCGGGCGCGCCGTGATCCGCGATCGCTTCGAGGGCGTCGAAGCACAGCGCCTGATGAGCGCAGTGACCATGGTCTTCAGCGTCGCGCCGGCGCTCGCGCCCATCGTCGGCGGCTGGATCCACGTGCTCGCCGGCTGGCGCGCCGTGTTCGGCTTCCTGACGCTGTTCGGCGCAGCGCTGTGGTTCGCAGGCTTCCGGCTGCTGGCCGAGAGTCATCCGCCGTCGCGTCGCGTGCCGCTCGACGCGCGCGCGCTTGCGCTTACCTCGGGGCGGATCCTGTCTGATCTGCGCTTTCTGCCACTCGCGATCGCTGCCGGCCTGAGTTTCTCGGCTGCCCTGATCTACGTGGGCTCGGCCCCCGCGCTCGTGTTCGACCACTGGGGCTTGTCGGAAACGCAGTTCGCGACGCTGTTCATCCCGATCGTGGCGGGATTCATGCTGGGCGCGGCGTTGTCGGGTCGGCTTGCAGGTCACTGGCGCCCGGTGCGCCAGGTCTGGACGGGCTTCGCGGTATCCGCGTCGGCGGCCGCGATCGGGGTCGCCTTGCAGCTGCTGGTCGACGCGCCGCCCCGCCTGGCCGAGCAGATCGTGATCGCGGCGATCTCGTTCGGCGTGCAGCTCGCGTTTCCGCCGATCACGCTGCGCATGCTGGATCTGTTCCCGACGACGCGGGGGTCGGTTGCCTCGGTGCAGTCCTTCGTCGCGCTGCTGATCGGCGGCACGACCATCGGAGTCATCGCGCCGTTGCTGCAAGGCTCGTTGCTGGCGCTGTCCGGCTGGTCGCTGGTCGCGTCGTTGACAGCGGCGATGCTGTGGGGCATCAGTGTGCGACGGAGGTGACGGCGATGCTCGACTCGGTGCACCACATCAACATCCTGGTGCGCGACCTTGAGCGGGCGCGGACGCGCTTCGCGCAGGCGATGGGCGTCGAGTTCGGTCCGCTCGAGACGCTGGCCGCTCGCGGCGCCGTTGCCTCGCGCGCCCGCATCGGTGCGACCTGGCTGGTGCTGGTGCAGCCGACCGATCCCCATGGCGTGCCGGGTCAGCGGCTCGCGGCACGCGGCGAGGGAGTGTTCCTGATCTCGTTCGGCGTCGCAGACCTCGATGCAGCGATCGCGTCGCTGGCCGCGCGTGGCGTTGCCTGCACGACGAGCGAGCCGCGCCGCGGCCTCGACGACTGGCGCATCATCGACACCGTCCTCGGCGATGAATTCGGCGTCGAGCTGCAGTTGTGCGAGGCACGGCGCGAGTGACTCAGGGCAGCTTGATCCGCGTCGAGCGGCGGTTTCGCGGCCCGCCTGAGTCGGCCAACGGCGGCTACATCTGCGGCTGCCTGGCCGCGCTCGCCCCGGGCACGGTGCGCATCCGGTTGCTGTCGCCGCCGCCGCTGGATGTCGTCCTGCATGCGCAGGCGCGGAACGATGGCGGGCTGGATCTGCTGCACGGCGGGCAGCGCATTGCCACGGCCCAGCAGGATGCGCTGCCGACGGTCGCGCAGTTCGATCCCGAGCGCGTGCTCGCCGCGCCGCCGAGCTACGAGCAGGCACTGCGTGCGTCGCGCCAGTTCATCGGCTTGCAGTCACACCCGTTCGAAGGCTGCTTCGTCTGCGGACCGGCGCGCGCACGCGGTGATGGCCTGCGGATCTTCGCCGGACCGGTCCCGACCTACCTCGACCGCCCGCAGTTGTATGCCGCGCCATGGATGCCCGATGAATCCGTGGCCACGCCAGATGGACGTGTCGCGGCCGAGTTCATGTGGGCAGCGCTCGATTGCCCTGGCTTTGCGGCGGCTTCGCCGCAAGGTCGCCTGATGCTGCTGGGCGAGTTCACCGCGCACGTCGATCGGCCGGTGCATGTCGATGAGCCCTGCGTGATCCTGGCCTGGGTGCTGCACCGCGATGGCCGCAAGTGCGAAGTGGCGACCGCGCTGCTGGATGAAGACGGTGAATGCTGTGCGCGGGCGCGGGCGGTGTGGGTGGAGCCGCGGCGCCGCGACGGGTGACGCGCTCAGGCGCTGGCCCCCTGTGGCAGCGCGAGCGCCCGCGGGCCATAGCGTTGCAGGATCTCGTGCGCTGGCATGGGACGCGCGGTGAAGTAGCCCTGCACGTCGTCGCAGCCATGCCGCTTCAGCCAGTCGAGCTGCGCCTGTGTTTCGACTCCCTCGGCAGTCACGGACATCCCGAGGCTGCGCGACAGGTCGAGCACCGCTCGGACGATTGCGACATCGGCGGAACTCTCGTGCAGATGCTGGATGAACGCCCGGTCGATCTTCAGCGAGTTGGCCGGAAAGCTCTTCAGGTAGGCGAGCGAAGAGTAGCCGGTGCCGAAATCGTCGATTGCAATCTGGCAGCCGAGCTCGCGCAGTTGGCGCAGGCGACTCTGCGTACGCGAGCTGTCACGCATCAGCACCGATTCAGTGATCTCGATGACCAGGCTGCCCGGGTCGACCTGCGACGCCTCGAGTTCGCGCCTGATGATGGCGATCGGGTCGCCATGCAGGAAGTGCTTGCCTGACACGTTCACGGAGACGCGAGTATCGAGACCGGCTGCCCGCCAGTTGTACAACTGGCGACACGCCGAGCGGATCACGAAGGCATCGATCTCGAGGATCAGGCTTGACTCCTCGGCGAGCGAAACGAATGACGCAGGCGAAACCGGGCCGCGGGTCGGGTGAAACCAGCGCAGCAGCGCCTCGGCGCCGGCGAAGCCGCCGTCTTCAAGGCGGATGCGCGGCTGATAGTGCAACAGGAGCTCCTCGTCGCGGACCGCGCGCCGCAGTTCAGCATCGAGTGCGATCCGCTCGCGGGCGTTGGCGCCCATCGCGTCCGTGTAGATTGCTGCTTCGACGCGCGCGTCACCGCGGGAGCGATCCCGCGCCGTCGCTGCCCGCATCATCAGAGCCTCGGGCTCATCGCCGTGTTCACGGTGCAAGGCGATACCGATCACTGGCTCGACAAAGAACTCATGCGGCGCCACCGGCAGCGGATTGCGAAACCACTGTGAGACCGTGTTCGAGGTTTCGAGCGCCAGCGCGCGCACGTCCGCTCCGCCCACGCAGATGAGGAACTCGGAGTCGCCGATGCGGGCGACGTCGATGCTGGCGCGCGACAGCATGGCCGATTGCAGGAAGGCCGGCAGGCGCCGTCCGATCGACACCAGCGCACTATTGCCTACCGGCATGCCGAAGTTCTCGAAGATCCGCGCCAGGCCTCCGATCTCGACGCTGAGCACGGCAACGCCGCGATCATGCTGCTGGTCCGCGAAGTTCATGGCCTCGGCGATCATGCCTATCGCTGACCGTCGGTTCGGCAGGCCCGTGACGGCGTCGAAATAGGCAAGTTCGCGCGCGCGCGCATCGTTCTCGGCGCTGCGCAGGACGTAACGCAGTCGGTGCGGCATCAGGTGCCAGTTGACGGGCTTGGCGATGAAGTCCGTGGCGCCGGCATCGTAGGCGCGGTTGATGGAGGCGGAGTCGTCGCGACTCGTGATCATGATGATGGGCAGGTGCCGCGTCGTGGCACTGGCGCGCAGCTTGCGGCAGACCGCGTAGCCGTCGAGCCGCGGCATTGCGACATCGAGCAGCACGACGTCGTAGTCGCCGGTGCTGCCGGCGCGCAAGGCCGTCGCGCCGTCGGTCACCGTATCCACGTCGAAGCCTTCTGCCTCAAGCGCTTCGCGCAGCAGCATCAGGTTGATCTCATCGTCGTCTGCGACGAGCACGCGGACTGTGCGGTCGGCTGACGGCATCATGCCTGTCTCCGCAGCAGCGCGGCATCGAGTTCAGCCACCGTGACGCGTTGCGCTGCGCGCAGCGCCTCGATCTGCGCTCCCAGGTCTCCGTCCGAACCGGCCTCGCAGGCCGCTTCGATCTCGTGAGCCAGTTTCGACAGCCCCGTCGCGCCGAAGTAAGCGGCCGATGCCTTCAGCAGGTGACATTCGCCGGCGATCGTCGCGAGGTCGCCCGACCTGTAGCACTCCGTGATGACGCGAACCTGTTCGGTCGACTTCTCGACGAACGCGCGGCCAACGCGTTCGAGCAGTCCGCGTGATCCGGGGCGCTCCAGCGCTTCGATTCGTGCCAGTGCATCGGCGCTGATTGCGTCGCTGACGCTCGCGGCAACGGTCGCCGCCTGCGGTGCCGCTGCCGGCGCGTCGGTATCGGGACTCATGTCGCTGGGGAGAGCGGGTATAGCCGGTACCCATCGGTGCAGCGCTTCGCCCAGCGCCTCGAGTGCCAGCGGCTTGCAGAGGAAGTCGTCCATGCCGGCCTGGTAGCAGGCATCGCGGTGCGCGGCGTCGCTGTGGGCGGTCAGCGCGATGATCGGCGTTCGCTGGCCATCGCGCTCCGCGGCGCGGATTCGGCGCGTCACGGTCGGGCCGTCGAGCTCCGGCAGGTTCATGTCCATGAGAATGACGTCGAAGCGCTGTTCGGTGGCGCGTTGCAAGGCGTCGTCGCCCCGGCTGGAGATTTCCCACGAGCAGTCCAGTAGTCCGAGCATGCCGCCGATGACGTCTGCGTTGACCGGATGGTCCTCGGCCACCAGCACCCGCGGCCGGGGCGCGCCGCTGCGACGCGCACCGCCTGATTCGTCGCTGGTCGCCAGGCGAGGCGAGGGTGCCGCAAATGCCGGGCGCGCGCCTGCGATCGCATCGAGCACGGACGCAGGACGAAGCGGCTTGTCGAGCACGCGGACCTGCGCTGCGTACGGCGCGTCGCGCAGCGTGGCGGCAACGCTGTCGCTCGCAGCCACCAGTAGTGGTGCGCGCACCGGATGCTCGGATATGTGATCGACGAGGGCGGCGAGATTCGGTACCGCCGTATCGACGTCAAGCAGCATCGCGCTGTCCAGGTCGCTGTCACCCCACGACCAGTTCGTTGCCGGATCCCACTCGAACTCGATACCCCAGCGCGTGCACAGGCGCCTTGCCGCGTCTGCGAACGAAGCACGCCGAGAGAGCACGCGCAGCCGCTTCGTGTGCAAGACGGCACGCGCCGCAGCGCTTGGCGTGCGAAGCAGCTCCAGGTGCACGGAGAACGTCGAGCCCTTGCCCGGTTCGCTATCCACCTGGATTCGACCGCCCATCAGCGAGACGAGTTCGCGGCAGATCGACAGGCCCAGACCCGTGCCGCCGAAGCGGCGCGTCGTCGACTCTTCCGCCTGTGCAAATGGTTCGAACACCCGAGTCAGGGCCGCTTGCGGAATGCCGATGCCCGTATCGCGGACGAACAGGGTGACGGTCGCGCGACCGCCGGCGCTGTCGCCCAGGTCGGCCCCGACGACGATCTCGCCCTGCTGGGTGAATTTGATCGCATTCCCGATCAGGTTCATCAGGACCTGCCGCAACCGGCCCGAATCGCCGCGCAGCACCACGCCGTCGATCGTTGCCGGCGCGATGATCAGCTCCAGCCCGCGCGCCTGAGCCTGCGCGGCGAACACCTCGGTGGCTTCGCACAACAGGGTATCGAGATCGAACGGCGCGGACTCGAGCGTGAGCTTGCCCGACTCGACCTTGCTGATGTCGAGGATCTCGTTCAGCACCAGCATCAGCGCGTCGGACGATGTGGCCAGGTTGCGTGCGAGATGCTGCTGACGATCGTCGAGGCGCGTGCGGCGCAGCAACTGAACCATGCCGATGATGCCGTTCATCGGCGTGCGAATCTCGTGGCTCATGCGGGCAACGAACTGCCCTTTCGCCTTGGCGAGCCGGTCAAGTTCCGCGTTGCGTTGCTGCAGCTCGCTGGTGCGCTGCGCCACTTCCGTCTCGAGGCGCGCCCGCGTCTCGATCGCGAGCCGCAGTTTGCGCTGCTGTGCTGCGTACCACGAGCCTGCCAGTAGCAGTGCAAGCAGCGCGTAGAAGGCCAATGCGACCGAGGATTTCCACGGTGCTGGCGCAATGGACAGCGGCAGCTGAAGCTGGGCGTCGTTCCAGGCGCCGTCTGGGCTTGCGGCGCGCACCTCGAGCACGTAGTCGCCAGCGCCGAGGTTCGTCAGGGTGATGTCCCGCTGCGTGCTCGGACGGGTCCACTCGTCCGACAGGCCCCGCACGCGGTACGAGTAGAGGCTGCGGGTCGGTGCGGTGAAGTCGAGGGCCGCAACTTCGATCGTGACGCTGCTATCGCGGTGGTTGAGTTGCAGCGATTGCAGTTTGGTCAAGGCACTTGCCGACAGAGGCTCTGAGCCAAGGCGGTGCACGCGCGTCAGTGCGAGTGGCGGCGCGTTGACTTGCGTGGCGTCGACCAGCATTGGGTCGAAGAGATTGAAGCCGCCGGCGCCGCCGAACACCAACCTGCCATCGGTCAGCCGATGGAAGGCGCCGAAGTTGAACTCCTCGGCCTGCAAGCCGTGTTCGCGATGAAAGCGCTTGATCTGGCCGGACTTCGGTTCGAAGCGCGCCAGGCCCTGGTTGCCGCTCAACCAAAGCGAGCCCTGCTCATCAGAGAGCACGCCATAGACGGCATTGCTGCTGAGGCCGTCTTCCGTGGAGATGTTCTTGAACGTCACCGCATCCGGGTTCGAGACACGCCCGTCGAGCCGGTCCAGTCCGCCGCCATCGGTGCCTATCCAGAGCGTGCCCGTGGGATCGACGTGCAGCACATAGATGGTGTTGGACGAAAGACTGCTCGCGTTGCTGGAGTCGTGGCGCCACTGCGCGAGCACCGCGCCAGTTTCGCCGAGGGCGTTGAGACCGCCGCCGTCGGTGCCGACCCACAGCGTGCCGTCGGGCGTCTGGGCGATCGAGGTCGCGCGCGAACTGGATAGCGACGCGTCGTCGCGCGGATCGTGCGACACGCGCGTCACGCGTCCCGTATCCGGCTCGATGATGGCGATGCCGCCGCCGAATGTGCCGACCCAGATGCGTTGGTCGCGCGCCTCCAGCAACGCCATGATGCCGTCGGCGCCGAGACTGGACGCGTCGTCGGTGCGGGTGCGATAGCGGCGCACAGCCCCGTTCGCGGTGACGTGCACCAGGCCCGCGTTCATCGTCCCGATCCACAGGCCACCGCGGCGATCTTTCAGCAACGACATCACGCGACGATCGGCGAGCAGGTCACGGCGCCGCAGCACGGATTCTGCCGCCTCCAGCGCGCCGGTCGCGGGGTCATAGCGCAGCAAGCCCGAGCCATGCGTGCCGATCCAGAGGCGCCCGGCCGCATCGCCCGCGAACGCCATGGCGTGCGCGGTGCGCAGTGCATCGGGGCGTCGATGCCCGAGCGACCAGCTGCGCGGATTCCAGCGACTCACGCCGCCGGACCGGGTGCCGACCCACAGCAGCCCGGAGCGGTCCTGGTGCAGCGACATCACATAGCTGTCGCGAAGCGTCGTGACGTCCGCGGCATCGTGGGCATAGCGCACGAAGCGACCGCTCGATCGGTCCAGCAGGTTGAGACCGTTCGCCGTGCCCACCCACAGCTGGCCCGCGCCATCGTCGAGAATCGCACGCACGTCGCCGCTCGACAGCGCGCCATCACCGCCCGGGGCGAACGGCTCGAAGCCGCGCTCGTCGCCGTTGAAGCGCGCGAGACCGCGATCGAAACTTCCTACCCAGAGTCCGCCGCTGCGCGACACGTGCAGCGTCGAGACGCGATCGCTCGGCAGCGACTGCGGTGTCGATGCGTCGTGCTGAAAGCGGCGGAAACGCCCGGACCGCGATGTCAGTCGGTTCAGGCCATTGTCGGTGCCGACCCAGATCACGCCGTTGTGGTCCTCGGCCAGCGCCGTGACGACGTCGCTGCTGAGCGAGTCGGGCGTCAGCGGGTCATGGCGAAATCGCGTGATGCGGCCGCTGCGCGGGTCGAGCATGTTGAGGCCGCCGCCCGTGGTGCCGATCCAGACTCGCCCATCGCTCGCAACCAACAGCGTGCGGGTCGCGTCGCTCGACAAGGTCGCCGGATCCGCCGGATCGTGGCGCCATGTCTGGATCCGCTCGGTGCGCGGATCGAACCGCGCTACGCCGCCGTTCTTGACCGCGAGCCACAACTGCCCGTCCCTGTCCTTGGCGATGTGCCAGATGAAGCTGCTCGCGAGACCGTCGCGCGCGGCGCGATCGCGGCCAAAGCGGCGCAGCTCATAACCGTCATAGCGATACAGCCCGTCTTCGGTGGCGAGCCAGATGAAGCCCCGGGCGTCCTGCACCGTAGCCATCACGGTGCTCTGCGACAGGCCATCCTCGGCACCGATGTGCTTGAACACCATCGGCGAGCTGGCCCACGATGTGCCGAGCACCAGCGCCGCGCAGAGCAGCGCCGCGCGGGCGTAGCGGGACAGCAGGGCAGTGGGTCGGGTCATGCGGGGCGTCGCGGGCCGGGAACAGTACTATCGGCACGCGAGCGCAGGGGCCCAAGCAGGGCCGTCACAATCCGGCGCAACGATGCTTCCGGCGCGAGCTACTCCTGCGGCACCCAATGATTGATCGAAGCCAGGCCCATCAGCTCGCTGGTCGTGGGCGAGCCATCGACCCAGCCAAGGCTGCGGCTCCAGACATAACCTTGCGACCACGTGTAGCCCTGGGTCCAGGTGGAGCTGCGGCTCCAGACGTAGCCCTGCGACCACGTGTACCCCTGGCTCCAGGTGTAGCCCTGGCTCCAGGTATAGCCCTGGCTCCAGGTGTAGCCCTGGCTCCAGGTGTAGCCGTCGGCGCTTGCCGGCAGGCCCCAGATGCCTGCGCCCATGTCCATCACGTAGTAACCGCCGTCGGTGCCCTGATTGGCAGGCCCGCCAAAGTGCGCCGTGCCGGCGAGATCGGCCGCTACGTCGAGGCCGCGATTCGCGCAGCGCGTTGCCGTCGTCGTGACCGCAGTGGGAGCGTGCACGAGGCCCGCGCCCTGCTGGAAGACGCTGTAGGCCAGTCGGTTCTCGCCGGTGACGGCGGGCCGCGCGGCGGACATCAGCCGGCACTTGACCTCGTCGGGGGTCAACCGGGGATGCGCCTGCAGCAGCAATGCGACGACGCCGGACGTCACCGCCGCGGACTGCGACGTGCCGCTCATCGTGAACAGGGTGTCGTACGGCTTCATCTGCGTGCCGAAATTTCGCACCAGGGTCGAATCCATGGGCATCGTCGCAATCATGTGACCGCCCGGTGCAACCAGCTCCGGCTTCACGAAGCCTTCGAACGTGGGGCCCGTTGACGAGAACGACGCGAGTCGATCATCGCTGCCGTTGGTCGGTGTGTAGTTGTCGGTCAGTGCGCCGACGGTGATCACATACGGCACGTTGCCGGGCACGCCGATCGTCATGGCTTGCGGGCCGGAGTTCCCGGCCGACGTCACGACGACGATGCCGGCCTGCCACAACTTCATCACGGCCTGGTTCAGCGGGTCTTCCCAATACCACGACTGCGGCGGTGCGCTGAACGACAGGTTGACCACCCGGATCTTGAGCTTGCGCGCGTTGGCGGCGATCCAGTCGAGGCTTTCGATCACATCCAGATAGCTGCCAAGCCCGGTCGAATCGAATGCCCGCGCGACGACAACGCCAGCGCCGGGCGCGACGCCATAGCTGTTGCCGGCGAGGCTGGTCGCGCCGCTGGCGGCGATCGCGGTGACATGGGTGCCGTGGCCGCTGCCGTCGGCGGTGATCGCGCCACCGCGGGCGCTGCCGACGAAGTCGACGCGCGCCGCGATGCGTCCGCTGAACCGGTCTGCGGCGCTTTCGAACAGGCCGGAGTCGACCATGGCGATCGTCACGCCGGCACCGGTGATGCCCCGTGCGTGCAGATCGTAGGCGCCGACATGCTTCGGGTACTGCGTCTCCAGCAGCCCCAGCACGTTGCTGGTGCTGGTGCCGTCGCTGACCCTGAAGATGCTGTTGAAGCCGTCGGTGGCCTGCTGCAGCAGCAGTGATGTGGACGTAGACGTAGATGTAGAAGTGGACGTCGTCGTCTGGCGGCTCTTCTTCGAGCTGATGGCCAACGCACGATCGGCGTGCAGCTTGAGTCCGGTAACGTCGCGCAACGCTGCCGCCTGGGATGCCGTCAGCTGCGCCCCGACGGCACCGATCAGCTTGAGTTCACTGATGACAACGCCCCCCGCTGCACGCACGTGACTCGCGGCGGCGGTGCTGTCGGCGGCCTGCACGATCCAGCTGCTTGCACTCTCCTGTACGGCGGCGCGCGGCGTGCTGGCGGTGGGCGGTGCGGCAGATGCTCCCATTCCCAATGAAGCGGCCGAGCCGAACAGCAGGCTCAGAGTCAGTTTGTGTCGAAGTGCGTTGAACATGGCTGGGTCCCGGCAATGCGCTTGTTGCTTGATGGGCGCATTGAGCCAGAGCGTGGCCTGTGTGGCTTTGTGACGGGCGTCTCGAAGCGGGTCGTCGACTGTGACGCAGGCCGCATATTCGAGGTGTCAAATGGAACCCCGCCTGTCAGCGACGGGCGCGCTTCCCCGATCCCGTTGCAGGGCGCTTCGCGATCTCGCCACTCGCGTTCCGCAGCGCGACGCCGAAGTGATC
>JBIITU010000370.1:0-3648 GCA_044340335.1 Steroidobacteraceae bacterium | reverse complement strand
CGACCACGGCCGAACGCTGCCCCGACGCGGCCGGCGTGTCGAACAGCAGCGCCGCCTTGATCGGCAACTCGCCGGTACCGGTGCCGGCGCGACTGACGAACCGGACCCGATGCTCGGCCTCGATGCCGAGCGTCGCGAGCGGGATCGTCAGCACCCCGGCCTCGAGCGTCGCGCCGCGCAGCGGCGCGCCGCCGAACGACACCTGGGCGAGGTCCGCTCCCATGCCGTCCGGCAGCATGACGATCAGTCGTGCATTGCTCAGCGGCACGCCGCCGCGCGTGCGCAGCGTCACGTCGTGCTGCGCCTGCGACGCGGACGCGAGCACCGTGCGCATCGCCAGCGCCACCTCGCCCGTCGGCGCGGGACGCGGGGCCAGCTGGAAATCCGCGCGCCACAACGCGCCCGCCCGCAGATCGACGAACTGCGAGTAGGCTCGTCCGGCGTGCCGTACCGTGTCGCGGCAACCGCCGAGCTCAAGATGCTCGGGAACGGTGTAGTCATCGATCTGCACGACGTGCGTGCCCGGATCCACGCCCTCGAAGTGATACTTGCCCTCGGAGTCGGTCACCGCGTAACGGCCGTCCTCGAGGTAGACACGCACGCCGGGGACGCCAGCACCGTCGATCTGGCCGCACTGCCCCTCACTGATGCGACCAACGATGAAGCCGCGGTCGGAGAACAGCTCGGCGGCAACGCGCACGACGGCGCGTGCTTCGTTCGACGCGCTGCCACCGGGTGCCCGCGCGATCGCCGTGTTCACGAGTTCCGGACCGCGCGCCGCCACCGTCACCTCGACGACGTAGCGCAGGCGCGCGCGCTGGCCAGCCGCCAGCGTCCCGACCTCGAAAGTCATGGTCCGGCCCTCGGCGGACAGGCCCGGATCCGCGATCGTTGCGCCGTCACGGCGCGCCGAACCCGGACGGAACCGCAGGCCAACCGGCAGACGGTCCTCGATGCGCAAGTTGCGGAACGCACCAACGCGACTCGTGTTCTCGATGGCGAGTTCGTAGAGCACGAAGTCGCCCGGGGCGACCGTGTCCTGGCTCGCCGTCTTGCGCAGCAGCAGCGAGTCGCCACTCGGATCGATCGGCACGTCGACGATGGCCACCACCGGCGCATTGACGGCGAACGGGCGACCGAAAGAACCGTCCGACAGCCGGAACGGCGCGCCGGGCAAGCGTTGCAGATCGTCGATCGCAACACTGGAAGCGAACAGATAGCCGCCCGGCGGTTCGACTTCGAGTCGGTAGTTGCCGGCGGCAACCAGCGGGAAGCGATACACCCCATCGGGCAGGTCATAAACAGTGCCGCCGGAATCCGTCACGAGTTCGCCCGTGATCATTTCCGACGGATAGGTGCTGACGCCGTCATCACCGAAGACGCGCGCCAGCTGGCCGGTCGTCGCATCGATCAGCCGCACGCGCGCGCCGTTCACGGCGGCACCGGTGGCGGAATCGAACACGAGGCCAAAGGGATCGACCAGTCCAGCCGCGAGCGCAGCATCGCTGGCGTCGGCCGGGTCGACGTAACTCACTTCGATTTCGGAATCGCGCGCCAGTTCGAGCACGCAATTGCCGATGTTGGCAGCGGCGACCGCCGTCGGCACATAGCCGACGAACACGCCGCTGTTGACGCTGGTTTCGGTCAGCCGGATGCGCTCGCTGTCGCCGGTGGCGCGCGAGATCACCCGCACGTCGACGGTTTCCAGCAGCGTCGCATCCCGATTCTGGTCGGCATCCGCGACACGCACGAACAACGCATCACCGCCATGCAACGCCTGCGTCTGCGACAGCGCATTCGGTTGCAGCGGATCGATCGGCCCGCTGCCCGCCACCACCGGTGGCGCGAGCACCACGAGCCCAGTGGCGCTCGCGCACTGCGTCGGACCCGCCGTGGACGTGAACTCGCCGTTGCCGGACGGCCCGACGAACCTGGCCAGCGCGATCGTCGATCGCGACGGCGCAGGCTCGACCCGCAGCGTGACTTCATTGGTCGCGATGTTGCGCGCGACGCCCCCGGCCGAGAAGTCGACCGTCGCGACGTTGCGCACCACAGAACCGACCGACGCTGACTGTGCCAGGGTCGGCGGCGCGAACAGCACACTCAACGCGAGCAGCAGCAGCGCTGCCAGCATTCGCCACCCGTCACGCGCAAACGCGCGTGGGGCGGAGTGGTTGCCCACCCCGCCCCGCGCGTCGGTTGCGTGTCCGAAGCGCACGCTCATGTCAGCGTGTTGGCTCACGTAATGGCGTCTGAGCTACCGATCGGCTCGAGGACCGGATCAGTCGATCGCGACGCGGAAGCGCACGGTGACCGCGTTGCCGGCACCGCTGGCAACCGTCGAGCTCGCCGGCGTGCTGACCGACAGGCCACCCGCCGTCCGAACGCAGCCGTCGCCGTTCGTGTCCGTGCCGCCTGCTTCGGCGACGCAGAACGTGGTCGTCGCACCGACCGTCACGCTGACGTCGCTGGCACCCGAGTTGTACTCGAGCGGCCGGAACGTCGTGTTGAGCGGAATCGGGTCGACCAGCGTCACGCCGGTCGCGGAAACCACGCCAGTGTTGGTCATCGTGATCGCGTACTCGATCACCGCGCCCGGGATCGCGCGCGGCGAGCTCGTGCCGTTGAACGGATCGCTGATGACCGTCGAGGTCTTCGCGATCGTCAGCGTGGCAGACTCGATCTGGTACTGGTCGTCAGCCGCGAACGCGCCATCTTCAGCCGCATCGCCGGCGCCGGCACCATCGCCGAACACGACGTCGACCGAACCCGGCGTTTCCGGACCCACGGTCTCGGTGGCGAGGGTCGCCGGATCGCCATCGACGGCAGCGCGTGCGGTCAGCCGCACGCTCGCGAACTGGCCGTTCGTGACAGTCAGCGGCACGCTGGCGACGACGAACACGACGACGTCGAGATCGGCGCCCAGCGAACTGACCGAAGTCGCGGTGTCGGCGGCGTCGTAAATCTCGTTGTCGTTCGCATCGACGAACACGGCGAGCGGGTTCGTGACGTCGGTGTTGTCCGTGTTGCCGAACACCGTGCCGCCGGTCAGCTGCGCGGCTGACAGCTGGAACGCCTGCGCGGCGTTGCCGGTATTCGTCAGGCGGAAGGCCGTGACGGCGCCGGAGGCGCCCGGGCTCGTGACCGTCGTGCCGCCAGACAGTTCAGTGACCGTCAGGTCGATGCGGTTGTCGACGACGAAGCTCGTGTCGGCGCCGTTGCCGGTACCGGGCGTGCTGTTGCCGGTCGGCGACGACTCGATCGGCGTCTGCGCCACGGTGCCGACCGTGTAGCTGACTGTCGCGCGGTTGTCGATCTCGGTACTGGCGAGCGTGCCCGCTGCGTAAGCCTGCGGCAGCGCCGCAAAGCCTCCGAGCGCCACGAGCGCGAGACTCGCTGTCTTCAAAGGATGACGCAAAGTTTTCATCACAACTCCTGAGGGGAAACGCAATCGAAACGGAAACTCATCAGATCAATGGATCACTTCAAGATGGCGCGGAACCGCGCGAGCGCAACCTGTCCCGGCGCGATCGCATTGCGGAAGGTCCAGCGGATGTGCGTGTACTCATCGGCGCGCGCGGCGCGCTCGCTGCCGTCGGCATCGCGCACGCGCAGCTGCTCCGGCGCAGCGAAGCGCCGGCCGTCGAC
>JBIITU010000369.1:0-3653 GCA_044340335.1 Steroidobacteraceae bacterium | reverse complement strand
CCAGATGCGCGCGCAGCAGGCCCACGGCCGCCACTGGGTCGCGACGGCGACATGCCTCCAGGATCTGACGGTGCTCGTCGTTCGCGTGGTCCTCCACGTCGCGGAGGTCCGAGCCGGCCGCGCGTCCCAGCATCAGCAGATAGACCGCCGCCTGGGACCGAACGGAGTCCACGATCGAGTAGAGCCGCTCGCTGTTGGCTCGCTCGTAGAGCGCGCCGTGAAACGCGTGATTCAACTCGACGTAGCGCTGCGGATCAGTGACGTCCTGCATTTCCGCGACCAGTTGTTCCAGTCGCGCGATATCAGCCGCGGTGAGATTGGGTATTGCCCACTCGAGCGCGAGCGGTTCGAGCAGCGATCGGATGGCGTAGCACTCCGTCAGATCGCGTGCAGTCGGGGAAACGACTTGAGCGCCGCGGCGCGCGTCGGCCTTGACGATGCCGAGCGCGGCCAGCCGCGAGATCGCCTCCCGTACTGGGGTGATGCTGACGTTGAAATCGCGGGCGACCTCTTCCTGGAGGAGGCGCTGACCCGGAGCGATCTGGCCGTCGACGATGCGGTCGCGCAGCGCCGCTGCGAGCTGGTCGGACACGGTTTTCGTAACTGCTTGATTTGACACGTCTCGCGTTCCCGAGTGCTGGTGTTTGACCGAGCACAGTGTACGCCAACTCGAAAACACACTTGCGTATCGACAGTGCAGAATGCATTCTACATTCCAGCCGCAGGCGTGTCGACTGCCGGGAATAAGGGGGGATCCGATGAAACTGCTTCAGAGCGCAATCGCGCTCGCACTGGCCGCTGCTGCGGCGCCCGTCGCCGCCGAGACTCCGTCCGGCGCGTTGGAAGAAGTCGTGGTCACCGCGCAGAAGCGCGAGCAATCGCTCCAGGACGTCGGAATTTCGGTCGCGGCGTACAGCGCCGAGGAACTCGAGGCTCGTGGCGTGGAGACGAGCCTGGACGTAGCGCAGATCACTCCTGGCGTTCACGTCTCCGGAAGCATCGGCGGGCAGAACTCGCAGTTCACGATCCGCGGCGTCACGCAGGCGGACTTCGCCGACACGCTCGAGGCACCCGTCGCTGTGTACGTCGATGACACCTATATAGCGATGCAGCAGGGGCAGGTCTTCGGCCTGTTCGATCTCGAGCGCGTCGAGGTACTCAAGGGGCCGCAAGGAACTCTCTTCGGCCGCAATGCGACGGGTGGGCTCGTGCACTTCGTCACCGCACGTCCGACGCGCGACCCCGATGGGTTCGTTTCGCTGACGTACGGGTCGTTCCAGCAGAAGCGCATCGAGGCCGCCGCAGGTGGGCCGCTCAGCGATTCCGTCGCCGTGCGCGTGTCCGGGCTCTACAACGAGTTCGATCCGATCATCCGCAACTCTTTCCAAGGGGCAGAAGACTTCTGGAACGACGACACGCGCGCTGCGCGCGTACAGGTCGAATACCGTCCGTCGGACGCGTTCAGCGCGAGACTCTCGGCGTTCGCTGGCAAGTCGGACCTCGGGCTCGCTCCCTACCTGCAGACGCCCGTTGTGCCCGTGTTCGATGCGCAGGGACGCCAGGTCAACACGATCGTCGCGTCGCCGACGGAGACTCGCATCGGAATAGGCGCGGGGGGCATCGCCACGGACAGCGCGGGCGTACCCACCACAGCGCGTCGGCCGGTGGCGGGCGGCGATCTCTTCGGCTACTGCTGCTCGGACTCGGAGAACTTTCGCACTTCAGAGAACATTGGCCGTGATTCCGGGAACACTTTCAAGACCCGCGGCGCGTCGCTCTTCTTGAATTGGGACCTGGGCTCCCTCGCAATCGCCTCGATCTCCGATTTCAAGAAGTTCGAGAAGAACAACGTCAACGACCCCGATGCGGGCCCGGTGGACCTGTTCGGGTTCATTTCGGTGGCCAACACGCGCCAGTGGTCCCAGGAACTCCGGTTCTCGGGTACCTCTGGCGCGTGGAACTGGGTCGGCGGTGCCTACTACCTCGACGTCGATGCGAAAGTTCCGCGCGAGGGAATCACGGTCTCCAGTCAGTCGATTCTCAACGCATCGCTCGGCGCGGGTGGCGCGGCCATCGATCTGCGTAACTTCGCGTTCAAGCGCACGAAGTCTGCATCTCTCTTCGGCCAGGTCGAGTATCAGCTCGCCGACGCATGGCGCCTCATCGGTGGCGCGCGAGTCATCAACGAGAAGCAGGACTTTCGCTACGGCACGGGAATCTATCTGGGAGGCACCGACACGCTGCTCGCGCCGGGGCGGAGTTTCGCGGATTCATTCGACGACACGCTTTGGGCCGGAAAAGTGCAGCTCGAGTGGACGCCAGCCGACGGGCTGCTCGTCTATGCCGGCGTCAATCGGGGCGTGAAGGCGGGCGCCTTCAATCAGCCCCTCTTCATCAACGGCCTCCCGGACAGCGAGATCCCTTACGGGCCGGAGACGCTGACGGCGTTCGAAGTGGGCTTCAAATCGACGTTGCTGGACGGGCGCATGCGCGTCAACGGCTCAGCGTACTACTACGACTACAAGGACTATCAGGTCTTCGAGATCCGGGTCGCCGACAACGTCGTGCGGAACGCCGAGGCGCAGAACTACGGCGCGGAGCTGGACGTGACGTTCAAGCCTGTCGACAGCGTGACGCTCGGGGTGTCCGCCTCCGGTCTCGACGCGAAGGTCAAGAACATCGCGCTCAACGGCCTGGTTCGAACCGTAGACACGCCGTACGCGCCGGGCTTTCAGGCGTCGGCATACGCCCGGTACAGCTGGCCGATAGGCACCGGCGAGATGACGCTCCATGCCGATGTCTCGCACACCGGGCGCTTCTACTACCAGATCTTCAATTTCGATGCGCAGCGAGTCGACGCGTACACCTTGGGGAACGTGCGGCTCACGTACGCTCCGGCAGAGAACTGGGAGCTCCGCGCGTTCGTGAAGAACGTGACCGACGAGCGGTACGTGCGGGTCGGGTTCGATCTGGGAACGCTGAGTGGCGGCGCGCAGACAGCCTACGGAATGCCGCGATGGTGGGGTGCGGAAGTCCGCTACTCGTTCTGAGCTAGGACGCACCCATGAAGCTCGTCCGATTCGGTGCGCCGGGAGAGGAACGTCCCGGCGCACTCGACGCAGCGGGACAGGTTCGCGATCTGTCGCGGATAGTTCCCGACTGGAGCCCGGCGACGTTGGAGACGCAGAGTCTCGAGCGAGCGCGGGGCGTGGATGTGTCGACACTGCCGGCTGTGCCGCCGGGAACGCGCCTCGGGCCGTGTGTCAGCGGAGTCGGGAAGATCGTCGGCGTCGGCCTCAACTATCGTGAGCATGCACTCGAGGCAAGCATGGCGGCGCCTGCGGAGCCGGTGCTCTTCATGAAGGCCACGTCGGCGATCACGGGTCCGAACGACGGGATCGTGATTCCGAAGAACGCTCGCGCCGTCGATTGGGAGGTGGAACTGGGCGTCGTGATCGGACGCCGAGCGTCCTACGTCACTCGCGCCGCCGCGCTCGGACACGTCGCCGGCTACTGCGTGCTCAACGACGTCTCCGAGCGGGAGTTCCAGCTCAAGCGCGAGGGGCAGTGGAGCAAGGGTAAGAGCGCCGACTCGTTCGCTCCGCTGGGACCCTGGCTCGTGACGGCCGACGAACTGCGCGATCCGCATGCGC
>JBIITU010000041.1:0-14244 GCA_044340335.1 Steroidobacteraceae bacterium | reverse complement strand
CCGAAGCGCATCTGTATCGTCGGCGCCTCCTATGGAGGTTACGCCGCGCTGGCAGGAGCCGCGCTCACGCCGGAACTTTATCGCTGCGCTGTGTCGGTCGCGGGCATCTCTGACCTAGCGGAGTTCATCACGTGGCGCAAACGCAAGTGGGGCGCGGACTCCGAGGGGTACACCTACTGGCTGAAATCCATCGGCGACCCTGATCGTGATGCTGCAAAGCTTGCCGCCACATCACCCGCCCTTATTGCGCCCGCCATCAAGGTCCCAGTGCTGCTGATTCATGGCGACGACGACTTCATTGTTCCCGTCGCGCAATCAGTGGCAATGAAGAAAGCCCTGGAGAAAGCTGGCAAGAGCACTGAGTTGATCCGCTTGCGTGACGAGGGTCATTCAGGTTGGACTGACGAGAACGAGAAACTCGCGCTGATCGCAATCGACCGATTCTTGTGGCAGCACCTGGGTCCTGGGCACGGTAGCACCACCCCGCCGCCACCGATGCCAACGATCAAATGAAGCAGAAAAAGCTGGCGGTCTCTGCTTATTCGGCGCCTTCGGTCCAGACGCTAGACACCGAAAACACGGTCATGCCGGCTTCGCTATAGCCTGCAGCAGCAGTCACCCCGCCACTCTGGCAGACCGCGACACCTGGGCTTCAGCAAGCACCTGTTCGGAGACCGCGTTCACCTCAGCCACGCTGCGGCGCACAGCCGTCATCTGCCCCGGTCGCAGTTGCATGACCGCGGCGATCTCAGCCTCGAGTCCGGGCGACTCGAAACCCGTGCGCAGGCCGCCGGCCATGACTTCGGCAAAGTGCAGGGCCCGCGCCTCGATGCTCGCGGCGCGTCGCTCCGGTGCCTGCCGGGAGTCGCGCAGCGCGCCGGCAACCGCCGGGCTGGGTCGCCACTGGCGCAGCAGGGCTGCACACGCCGGCTCCGCCAGCGCGGTTCGCAGCGCGTGCAGGCTGCCCGTGTCGAGACGGTGGGCGCATCGAACCTCCACGGCCGCGATGGCGCCTAGCGCCACGCCATCCGCCGTGCGCAGCAGCAGCGCGGCCAGACCGGCCGTCGCCGGCGATCCGCCGCCAGCCGCAGCGAGCTCACGGGCTACCGTCATGACGAGCATGGCATCGCACCACAGCTCCAACCCTTCCCGGGAACGATGCGCCGGACTGAAGGCGCGGCCGTACAGATCGCGCAGCGCAATGGCGGCACCTTGGGGCCAGGACGGGCCACCCAGGGCCAGCGCGTCGCTGAGCTCCCGCCAGCCGGCCGGACGGCCTCCGAGCGACTCGAGCGCCGCCGCCTGCGCCGCGAGACTTTGCTCCAGCCAGTCGTGCAGTTCCGCCGCCCCCAGCGTGGCGCTCTGGCGTCGCATGCTCAGTGAGAATCCGGGGGGCGGGGCATCGGCGGATGCTGCGGGTGGCAACCGTGCGCGTCCAGCAGCCAGCGGCCGGTTCGTCGAGCGCTTCACGCTTCGGCGGTCGCCACGGCCAATGCCTGCATGAGATCCGCGCGCAGGTCGTCGAGGTCTTCGAGACCGATCGACAGCCGCACGGTCCCGGCCGCGATCCCGCAGGCCGTCATTTGCTCGGGCGTGAAATCACGCGGCTGCATCATCTGCGGCGGCAGCACCAGCGATTCGGTGGACCCCAGGCTGGCCGTGGTCGTGAACAGCTCGAGCGCATCGGCGAAGCGCTGGGCCGCGTCAGCGCCCGCCGCGAGGTCGAAAGTCACGACCGACCCGAACTCGCGCATCTGCGCCCGCGCGAGCGCCGCCGCGGGATGGCCGGGAAGTCCCGGATAGTGCACGCGCGCCACTGCAGGATGCGCGGCGAGCTCTGCCGCGATCTCGAGCGCCGCCGCACACTGCGCGCGGTAGCGCAGGAAGAAGGTGCGCATGCCCTGCAGCAGCATGAACGCAGCGTGCGGATCGAGCGTTGCGCCAAACAGGTTCCAGTCGCCACGCATCTGCTCGAGCGTGGCACGGTTCGCGATCACGGCACCGCCCATGACGTCACCGGCACCGGAAGCGTACTTGGTCAGGCTGTGAACGAAGACATCAATGGGGTACTCGCCATGCTGGTGGAAGCCGGCGAAGGTGTTGTCGACGACTGTCAGCGCCCCATGTCGCTGCGCCAGCGCCGTGATGGCCGCGATGTCCGCGATCTTCGTGACCGGGTTCGTCGGGCTCTCGAAATGCACGAGCCGCGTGGGCGTGGTCGCCAGCACGCGTTCGATGCCGGGCAGGTCTTCGATCGACAGCATCGTGTGCCGCACGCCAAAGCGCGCCAACAGGCGGCGGATGATCGCCCGGGTCGGTCCGTAGGTCTCGAGGAAACACAACACGTGGTCGTCGGCCTTGGTCAGCGACAGCAGCGTCTGGGCGACGGCATTGACGCCGGACGCACAGACCATGCAGTCGTCGCGCCCCTGCAGCTCGGCGAGGAGCTGCTCGAGTTGCCGCAGGGTCGGATTGCCCGAGCGCGAGTAGAAATAGCCGGGGCGTTCGCCGCGCAGCGCGCGCAGGGTGTCATCGACGGAATCGAACGCGAACTTGACGCTCTGGTAGATCGGCGCAACGACCGGATGGTTGCCGGCTGGCATGGGCGCAGCGGGCGGATGGTTGACCCGGGTCGTCTTCTTCATGCGAGCGAGGCGGCGAAACTGCGCAGCCGCGCAATCGCCAGATCCAGCGTTTCGTCTCGTTTGGCCACGCAGATGCGCAATTGGGTCAGTGTCGGGCGCGAGCGATAGAAGGGCGACAATGGTATCAGCGCGACGCCGGCGTCGCAGATCAAACGCTCGGCCATGTCGACGTCGCTGAGCGGACTCAGCGCGGCAAAGTCGAGCAGCTGGAAGTAGGTCCCCGCCGAGTGCGGCGTCTCGATTCCGGAGCCAGCAAGTCCGGCGCGCACCCGGTCACGCTTGGCCTGGAAGAACGCCGGCAGCGTCAGCCAGCCCTCGGGGCGCGCCTCCAGGTAACGCGCGACGGCGTGCTGTGAAGGCGTGGGCAGCGAGAAGGTGTTGAACTGGTGCACCTTGCGGAACTCGGCGCTCAGCGCAGGCGGCGCGACACAATAGCCGAGTCGCCAGCCCGTCGCGTGCAGCGTCTTGCCGAAGGAAAATGCCGCGAGGCTGCGCGCGCGCAATTCCGGATGAGCGACCACGCTGACATGCGTTGCGCCGTCGTACACGACGTGCTCGTAGACCTCGTCCGCGAGCACGAGCACGTCGTCGCGGTCGCGCAGCAGCGCGGCGAGCGCATCGAGTTCGGCACGCCCGTGCACGACGCAGGCCGGGTTGTGCGGCGTGTTCAGGATGACGAGGCGTGTCTGCGGGCTGAGGGCCCCGCGAACGCGATCCCAGTCGATGCCGAAGTGTGGCGGCAGCAGTGGAATGCGGATGCAGCGGCCGCCCGCGAGTCGCACTGCCGGCTCGTAGGCATCGTAGGCCGGGTCGAAGACGATCACCTCGTCCCCGGCAGACACCAGCGCCTGGATCGCCGAGAACAGCGCTTCGGTCGCGCCGCAGGTGATCGTGATCTCGCTGGCAGGGTCGACCGTGACGCCCTGGCTGCGCAGCAGCTTGGCGGCAATGGCCTGACGCAACTCCGGCACGCCATCGCCCGGCGCGTACTGGTTCTGGTCGGCCGCCATGGCTTCCGTGACGAACTGCGCCAGCAGCGGGTCGATCGGAAAATCGGGAAAGCCCTGGCCGATGTTCAAGGCGCCGCTCTGGCGCGCGCGTTGCGAGATGACCGTGAAGATGGTCGTGCCGACATCGGGCAGCTTGCTGCGCGCGACGGCGGCCGCGCCCGGGCCCGACGCAGGCGGCATCGAGGCTGGGCTCACTTCTCGGCGGCGCGGGCCATCTGCACTTCGCGCGCGCGCCGACGCTCCTGGGCCCGCATGTACAACGCGGACAGCACTACGCCGGTTGCGACGATCAGCACCATGATGGTGGCGAGCGCATTCACATCGGGGCTGACGCCGAGGCGCACCTTCGAGAAGATCACCATCGGCAGCGTCGTCGAGCCCGGCCCGGAGACGAACTGCGAAATCACGACGTCGTCCCACGACAAGGTGAACGCCAGCAGCCAGCCCGAGACGATCGCCGGCGCGATCAGCGGCAACGTGATCCTGAAGAACACCTTTGCCGGTCGCGCACCGAGATCGAGCGCGGCTTCCTCCAGCGAATCATCGAAACCCGCGAGTCGCGACTGCACGACCACGGTGACATACGCCATCGCAAAAGTGATGTGCGCGATCGTGACGGTCATGATGCCGCGACCGTCCGGCCAGCCGATCAACTGCTCGAGCGCAACGAACAGCAGCAGCAGCGACAGTCCCGTGATGACCTCGGGCATGACGAGTGGCGCGGTAGTGAGGGCGGACAACACCGCCCTGCCCCGGAACGGGCCGAATCGTGCCAGCACCAGCCCGGCGATCGTGCCGAGGATCACTGCGCCGGTGGCTGTCATGGCCGCGATCTGGATCGAGAGCAGCGCCGCATCGATGACCTGATCGTTCTGGAACAGCAGGCTGTACCACTTCAGTGTCGGCGAGTTGGCGGAATCCCAGACCGTCACGAGCCGCGAATTGTTGAACGAGAAGAAGATCATCGACAGGATCGGGACGTAGAGAAACCCGAACCCGAGGAACAACGCGAGCCCCCTGAACCAGCCGCGACGCTTCATTTGCGCGCCGCCTCGATCTCGCGATTCTGGTAGCGCTGGAACAGCATGATCGGCAACACCAGCACCAGCAGCAGCAGGATGGCCACCGCGCTTGCAACCGGCCAGTCGCGGTTGGCGAAGAACTCATCCCACAGCACGCGCCCGATCATCAGCTGGTCGCTGCGCCCGAGCAGCGACGGGATCACGAATTCACCGACCGACGGAATGAAGACGAGCAGCGAGCCCGCCACGATCCCCGGTATCGACAGTGGCAACGTGATCTTGAGGAATGCACGCACGGGCTTCGCGCCCAGATCCGCCGCAGCCTCGAGCAGGGTCAGGTCGTGCTTCTCGAGGTTGGAATACAGCGGCAGGATCATGAACGGCAGGTAGCTGTAGACGATGCCGATATACACGGCGAAGTCGGTGTAGAGCATCTTCAGCGGTTCATCGATGATGCCGATGGACAGCAGCACGTTGTTGATGACGCCGTCGGTCTTGAGCAGGCCGACCCACGCATACACGCGCAGCAGGAATGACGTCCAGAACGGCAGGATCACCAGCATCAGCCAGACGCTGCGCATGGTCGGCGTGGAGCGCGCGATCGCATAGGCCATCGGATAGCCGATCAGCAGGCACAGCAGCGTCGAGATCGCCGCCACCTTGACCGAGTAGAGGAAAGTGCTGACGTACAGGTTGTCGGTGAACAGGAAAAGATAGTTGTTCAGGTTGAATGTGAGGATCAGCCGTCGCGCGTCTTCGACCCATTCGAACAGCGGCGCATACGGCGGCATCGCGATCTGGACTTCCGAGAAGGAAATCTTGAACACGATCAGGAACGGCACGAGGAAGAACAGCAGCAGCCAGACGTACGGCACGGCGATGACCAGCCGTGAACCCGACCAGTGCGTGCGGATGTAGTGCGACCAGCGCGGCGGCCCGAACCGGTACAGCAGGCTGAACAGCGGGCCCAGACGGCCGCTCGTCAGGCGATGCGGCGGCGACAAAGACGGGGGTGCGGGCATCGGGGCGGCGGCTGCGGCGCTACTGCGACAACACGACCGGGCTGTTCGGGTACCAGCTCAGGTAGACCGTCTCGTCCCACGAGATGCGGTCGGCAGACTGGCGCTCGGTATTCGGCAGCGTCACGCGGATCATCTTGCCGCTGTCGATGCGCACGAGGTACACCGACATGTCGCCCATGTAGGCGATCTCCTTGACGACGCCCCGCACGGTGTTCTCGCTGGTGTTCGCCGGTGGCTTGCGATCGATGTCGATCTTCTCGGGTCGGATCGCAGCCCAGACGGTGGCGCCGGGCGCAGAACTGATGCCGTGGTCGACGTAGATCGTGCCGCCCAGTTCCGCCGACTCGATGCGCACGTGGTCGGGTTCGTCTTCGATCAGTCGCCCCTCGAACATGTTGACCGAGCCGACGAAATCAGCGACGAACTTGGAGGTCGGATACTCGTAGATATCCGTCGGCGTACCGACCTGGACGATCTCGCCGCGATCCATGACCCCGATCCGCGTGGCGAGGGTCATCGCCTCTTCCTGGTCGTGGGTGACCACGATGAAGGTGACGCCAAGCTGTTCCTGCAGGTTGATCAGCTCGAACTGCGTGTGCTCGCGCAGCTTCTTGTCGAGCGCACCCAGCGGCTCGTCGAGCAGCAGCAGCTTGGGCCGCTTGACCAGGGCGCGCGCCAGCGCGACGCGCTGGCGCTGGCCACCGGACAGCTGGTGCGGCTTGCGCTTGGCGAACTGCCCGAGCTTGACGATCTCGAGCATCTCGCCGACCCGCTGGGCGATTTCCGCTCGCGCCACGCCTTCCTGTTCGAGACCGAACGCGACGTTCTTCTCGACGCTCATGTGCGGGAACAGCGCATACGACTGGAACATCATGTTCACGGGCCGCTCGTAGGGCGCGATATCGGCCATGTCCTGGCCGTCGATCAGGATGCGGCCGGACGTCGGCGACTCGAACCCCGCGAGCATGCGCAGCAGCGTCGTCTTGCCGCAGCCGGAGCCGCCCAGCAGGCAGAAGATCTCGCCCTTGTAGATCGTCAGCGAAACGTTGTCGACGGCGATGAAGTCGCCGAAGCGCTTCGAGACGCTCTCGATACGGACGTACTCGCGGGCACGATCGACGGCCTTGGGGGACGCCGCGCCGCGATCACCGGTGGCAGCCATGGCGCGGCTATCCGCTTACTTGCCAGTCTTGAAGCGCGTCCAGGTCCGCGTCAGCAGGCGCGTGAACTGGGGCGACTCGGCAAGATCGGGCACGAGCTTGGTCTTGGTCTCGTCCGAAGGATAGATGCCGCGATCGTTCTTGACCTCGTCGGACACCAGCGCCAGCGACGCCGCGTTGCTGTTGGCGTAGTTGACGTAGTTCGTGTTCTTCGCCGCGATCTCGGGACGCAGCAGGAAGTCGATGAACAGATGCGCGTTCTTGACGTGCTTGGCGTCGTTCGGAATGGCCAGCATGTCGAAGAACATCACCGCACCCTCGCGCGGGATCAGGTACTTGATCGTGATGCCCTTGCCCGCCTCCGTGGCGCGGTCGCGCGACTGCAGCACGTCGCCGGACCAGCCCATCGCCAGGCAGATCTCGCCGTTGGCGAGATCTTCGATGTACTTCGACGAATTGACGTACTTGACGTAGGGGCGGATCGACATCAGGACCTTCTCGGCCTCGGCGAGGTCTTCCGGCTTCTCGCTGTTCGCGTCACGGCCCAGGTAGATCAGAACGGTGCCCAGCACCTCGGAGGGCGCGTCGAGCAGCGTGACGCCGCAATCGGCGAACTTCGAGACGACCTTGGGATCGTAGAACATCGCGAAGCTGTCGACTGGCGCATCCGGCATCCGCTCGAGGATCTTGGCCTCGTTGTAGCCAACGCCCGAGGTGCCCCACAGGTAGTTCACCGAGTGCTCGTTGCCCGGATCATGCAGCGCGACGCGCTGCGTGATGTCGGCATCGAGGTTGCCGTAGTTCTTCAGGCGCGTCTTGTCGAGCTTCTGGAACACGCCGGCCTTGATCTGGCGCTCGAGGAACGACGCCGACGGCACGACGATGTCGTAGCCCGTGCTGCCAGCCAGCAGCTTGGTCTCGAGCACTTCGTTGGAATCGAAGACGTCGTAGCTGACCTTGATGCCCGTTTCCTTCTCGAACTCCTCGAGCACCGAGGTATCGATGTAGTCCGACCAGTTGTAGACGTTCAGGACCTTGTCGGCATCGGTGTCGAGCGCCGCGGGGGCGTTTGCGTCAGGCGCGGGGCCAGCCGCGGGCTTCTCGGCGGGTGGCTGGCCACCGCAGGCAGCGAGCACAGCGGCGACGGCGGCAGCCAGGAGGGGGTTGCGCAACGAGGCGAGACTGAGTTGGGTCATGGCAGCTTCCCGGGACTGGGGCCCGTTTGGTGGATCGGTACCGCTGTTATAGCGCAGCGCGGACGGACTGAGAAGCAGTCGGTCAGACCAACCCGTCGCGGCGCAGATCCTGGTGCAATTCATCCAGGGACCGCACCACGATGGACAACAGCGCGTCGATCTCGGCCGGCGAGATCACCAGCGGCGGCGCGACGATCAGCGTGTCCCAGACCGCGCGCATGATCAGCCCGTTGCGGATCACGATGTCCCGGCCGCGCACGCCGATTTCGCCGCGCCTGGGGAAGAACTCACGCGACGGCTTGCGCGGCACCAGCTCGATGGCACCGAACAGGCCGAGGCTGCGCGCCTCGCCGACCAGCGGATGCGCGCCCAGTTCCGCCCAGCGGCGCGCCCAATAAGGGGCGAGTTCGTCCCGCACGCGCGGCACGACGCCTTCGTCGCGCATCGCCGTCAGGTTGGCGACGCCGACCGCGCAGGCGGCCGGATGGCCCGAGTAGGTAAAGCCGTGGAAGAACTCGCCGCCCTTGTCGATCAGCACGTCGGCGACGCGGTCGCCGACCATCAGCGCGCCGAGCGGCAGGTAGCCCGACGTGACCGCCTTCGCCAGGGTCATGAAGTCGGGCCGCGTGCCGTAGTGCTCGCAACCGAACCACTGCCCCGTGCGTCCGAATCCGCAGATGACCTCGTCCGACACCAGCAGGATGCCGTACTTGTCGACGATGCGCTGGATCTCCGGCCAGTAGGTCTCGGGCGGGATGATCACACCGCCCGCGCCCTGCACCGGCTCGCCGATGAACGCCGCGACCTTGTCGGGCCCGACCTCGAGGATTCGTTGCTCGAGCGCGCGCGCCGCCTTCAGCCCGAAAGCCGCCGGATCGAGGTCGCCACCGCACTCGAACCAGTACGGCTGCTCGATGTGCGTGATGCCGGGAATCGGCAGGCCGCCCTGCGCGTGCATGGCCTTCATGCCGCCGAGCGACGCGCCGGCCATCGTGCTGCCGTGGTAGCCGTTCCAGCGGCTGATGATGACCTGCCGCTGCGGCTGGCCCTGCAGTTCCCAGTAGCGGCGCACCATGCGCACCATCGTGTCGTTCGACTCGCTGCCGGAGCCGGTGAAGAACACGTGGTTGAACTGCGGCGGCGTCAGCTCGACGAGCAGCCGCGCGAGTTCGATCGCCGGCGGATTCGAGCTCTGGAAGAAGCTGTTGTAGTACGGCAGCTCGAGCATCTGCCGGTAGGCTGCCTCGGCAAAGTCCTTGCGTCCATAGCCCATCGCGACGCACCACAGGCCAGACATGCCGTCGAGGATCTGCCGGCCGTCCGAGTCGTGGAGGTACACCCCGTCGGCGCGCGTGATGACCCGCGCGCCCTTGCCGGCGAGCGCCTTGTAGTCAGTGAACGGATGCAGGTAATGCGCGGTGTCGAGCTGCTGCCATTCGCGCGTCGAGCGTGTCATGCCGAATCCCCTTGCGTCGCGGCGTCAGACGTTCAGCAGCAGGTGCTCGCGCTCCCATGAGCTGATCACCTGCAGGAAAACCTCGTACTCCGCTTCCTTGACCATCGTGAAGGCGGACACGAATGCCCCGCTCAGGATGCCGATCAGGGGGTCGCACTCCCGCAGGCGACGGATCGCCTCGTCGAGGTTGCGCGGCAAAGAGAACGGCAGGTCGTGCGCGCTGCCCGCGATCGGATCGGTCGGCGACAGGCCTTCGATCATGCCGAGATAGCCGCAGGCCAGCGAGGCCGCCATCGCCAGGTAGGGATTGGCATCAGCACCCGAGAGCCGGTTCTCGACGCGCCGCGACTGCGCGTCCGACAGCGGGACGCGCAGGCCCGCAGTGCGGTTGTCGTAGCCCCACTGCACGTTGATCGGCGCCACCTGGAAGCGCGTGATGCGCCGGTAGGAGTTGACGTTGGGTGCCAGCAGCGCCATCGCCGCGGGCAGGTAGCGCTGCAGGCCGGCGATGTGCGAGAAGAACAGCTGCGACGGCGAGCCATCCTTGCCGGAGAAGACGTTCCGGCCGCTGTCCTTGTCGACGATGCTCTGGTGGATGTGCATCGCGCTGCCGGGCTCCTTGGCGTGCGGCTTCGCCATGAAGGTCGCGTACATCTTGTGGCGCAGCGCCGCTTCGCGAGCGGTGCGCTTGAACATGAAGGCCTGGTCGGCGAGGTCGAGCGCGTTGCCGTGCAGCAGGTTGATTTCCATCTGCGCCGGGCCGTCCTCGTGGATCAGCGTGTCGATCTCGATGTCCTGGTCCTCGCAGAACTGGTACATGTCGTCGAACAACGGATCGAACTCGTTGACGGCCGCGATGCTGTAGGACTGCCGGCCGGGCTCGGCGCGACCGGAGCGCCCGATCGGCGGCTTCAGCTGGTAGTCGGCGTCGATGTTGGGTTCCACGAGGTAGAACTCGAGTTCCGGCGCGACCACCGGCTCCCAGCCCTTCTGCGCATACAGGTCGAGCACATGCCGCAGCACCTCGCGCGGCGCCATCTTGACGCGCCGTCCGTCGGCGTAGAAGCAGTCGTGGATCACCTGCGCGGTGGGTTCGGCAGCCCACGGCACGCGCCGCACGGTGCGCACGTCGGGCTTCAGGATGATGTCGATTTCCGCCGGGCTCATCGCGGCGCTGGGCTCGTCCGGGTAATCGCCCGTGACCGTCTGCAGGAAGATGCTCTCGGGCAGCCGCATGCCCTGGTCCTCGGCAAACTTCTTCGCCGGCATGACCTTGCCGCGCGCGATGCCCGCCATGTCGGGCACGATGGCTTCGACTTCCTGGATGCCGTGGTCGCGAAAGAACTGCTGGATTTCCTGGCCCATGACTCGTTACCTCGTTGGGGCGCGGCTGCTGGCCGCGCGCTCGCGCGCCGCGGCGCCAAATGCCGCGAACAGCGCCTGTGAAAATGGATGTGCCATCACCTGCCACTCCGGGTGCCACTGCACCGCGAGCGCAAAAGTGGACGCGGCCTCGACGCGGAACGCCTCGATCAGGCCATCCGGCGCGCGCGCCTCGACGACGAGACCCTGGCCCAGTTCGCGCACGCCCTGGCCATGCAGCGAGTTGACCCGGACGAGTTCGGCGTGGCCGGCCAGCTCGGCCAGTTGCGAGCCGGGCTCGAGGTAGATGTCGTGCGCCTGTGCGTACTGCGCTTCGAGCGTCGCGGACTTGTCTTCGCGATGGTCCATGTGACCGCCGACTTCATGCACTGCTTGCCAGAGCGTGCCGCCGCAGGCGACGTTCATTTCCTGGAATCCGCGGCAGATGCCGAACACCGGAATGCCCGCCTCGATCGCGGCGGGGATCAGGCGCAGCGTCGTCGCGTCGCGCTCCGGATCGAGCCAGGTGCCGTCGGCAGCCGGCTCGCCGCCATAGTGACGCGGCTCGACGTTCGACGGACTGCCCGTGAACAGGATGCCGTCGACGCGAGCGAGGATTTCTTCGACCGGCAGCGGTGCCGGCATGACCGGGATCAGCAGCGGGAACGCATCCGCCGCCGCTTCCACGGCGTGGATGTACTTCTCGCCGACAGCATGGAACGGATGCGGTCCGAGCATCCGCCGGTCGGCGGGAATTCCGATGATGGGTCGAGACTGCTTCATGGCAATGGGACGACAGGCGCAACAAGGCCGAAATCGTCGAATATGCTAAACAGCTTACCCGACTTCAGGACGCCGCGCCCGTGCATCCGGACGGGCCGGCAAGTCACTGAAACGGCTTGAAAAAAGCCTCATGTAGGGCGGGCATAATTGCCGGACTCCGTCGGGGTCCGTATGCTGCGGCGAGAGGTCGACTCCAGCCGTATCAATATATTAAACAGCTGGAGCCAAACGCACGATGCCACAGCAGCCGCCAGCCGACGCCAGCACCGAGCTGTCCGCGTTCCTCACCCAGCATCCGGACGTGCGCTTCGTCGACGTCTTTCTCAATGACCTGAACACCATCGAACGCGGCAAGCGGATCGATCGCGCCGGCATCGGCAAGATCTTCACGGCCGGCATGCCCCTGCCTGGGTCGCTGTACGCGGTCGACGTGCTGGGCGGCACGATCCAGTCGACCGGCCTCGGCTTCGACGAGGGCGACGCCGATCGACCCTGCCGCCCGCTGCCCGGTTCACTGCTGCCCGTGCCATGGCTCAACGAAGCTGTCGCGCAGTTGCAGGTGTCGATGTACGAACACGACGGCCGGCCCTTCTTTGGCGATCCGCGCCACGTGCTGGCGCGGGTGCTCGACCGCTTCCACCGCCTCAACCTGCGGCCTGTCGTGGCGATCGAGTACGAGTTCTACCTGGTCGATCGTGAACGCGATGCGCAGGGCCAGCCGCAACCGCCGCGCTCACCCATCACCGGGCGGCGCGAGTTCCGCACGCAGATCAATTCCATGACGGATCTGTCGGACTGGTCGCCGCTGCTGGCGGCGATCGAGTCGACCTGCCGCGCGCAAGGCATCACGACGACAAGTTCGCTGGCCGAGTACGGCCCGGGCCAGTTCGAGGTGAACCTGCCGCACCACGCCGACGCGCTGCATGCCTGCGACGAGGCGCTGCGCTTCAAGCGCGCGGTGCGCGGCGTGGCGCGCACGCATGGCTGCGAGGCCACTTTTCTCGCCAAGCCCTATCGCGAAATGGCGGGCTCCGGACTGCACGTGCACGTCAGCCTCGAGGACGCCGGCGGTCGCAACATCTTCGCGAGCGAGGCGGCAAGCGGCTCGACGGAACTGCGGCACGCGGTCGCGGGCCTGCTCGACACGCTCGGCGACGGCATGCTGATCTGCGCGCCGGGCCCCAACTCCTACCGTCGGCTGCGGCCCGAAGCCTATGTGCCGATGACGGCATCGTGGTCGGTCAACAATCGCGGCTCGGCGATCCGTATCCCTGCCAGTGATGCCGACAACCGCCGCATCGAGCATCGCCTCGCGGGCGCGGATGCGAACCCGTACCTGGTCGTCGCCTGGGTGCTCGCCGGCATCCATCGCGGCCTGTCACGCGGCGCTGAACCGCCGCCGGCACTGTCCGGCAACGCCTATCGCCAGGGCGAAACGGCGGGCCGCGAGCCGCTGCCGATGCACTGGGCGACGGCGATCCCGCGCTTCGCCGGCAGCTCGCTGGCCGCCGAGTACCTCGGCAAGCCGTTCACGCAGCTGTACTCGACGGTCAAGCAGGCCGAGCTCGACGACTTCAACTCCTACGTCACGCCGCTCGAGATCGAGTGGTACATGGGCGCGCTCTGAGGCCGCGCGCCGCCAGCGCAGCACCGATGGCCCGCACCGCGCACGTCGATTCGTACTACGCCGCCAGTGCGGCGCCTCAGCCGCAGCACGCGCGGCTCGAAGGGAGCGTCGACTGCGACGTCTGCGTGGTCGGCGGCGGCATCGCGGGCGTGTCGACGGCACTGCACCTCGCCGAGCGCGGCCTGCGCGTCGTGCTGCTGGAGGAGCACTGCATCGGCTGGGGCGCCTCGGGCCGCAGCGGTGCGCAGGCGATCTGCGGCGTTGCGAGCGGCGAGCACAAGCTCGAGCAGCTGATCGGCGCCGAGGACACGCGGCGCATCTTCGAGGTCACCGCCGAGGGACTGCGCCTGATCCGCGACCGCGTCGCGCAGCACGCGATCGACTGCGACTGGACGCCGGGCCAGATGCATGTCGCGATCAAGCCGCGCCAGGAAGCCGAACTGCGCTCATGGGTCGATGAGCTGCGTACCCGCTTCGGGTACGACAGCATGCGCTACGTCGAGCGCGACGAACTGCGCACGCTGGTCGCGAGCGAACGCTACCTGTCGGGCACGCTCGACTCGGCCAGCGGCCACCTGCACCCGCTGAACTACACGCTGGGTCTCGCGCGTGCGGCGACGGCTGCCGGCGTGACGATCCACGAGGACACGCGCGCGCTGGCGTTCGAGCCGCTGGCGAGCGGCGCCGCGAGCCGCGTGCGCGTCAGCACGGCGCGCGGCGAAGTGCATTGCGATCACCTCGCGCTGTGCGGCAACGCCTACATCGGCAACACCGCACCCGCGCTCGCCCGCAAGATCATGGCGGTCGGCACGTACATCATCGCGACGCAGCCGCTCGGCGCAGAGCGCGCCGCGAGCCTGATCCGCAACAACGCGGCCATCACCGACATCAACTGGGTGCTCGATTATTTCCGCCGCTCCGCCGACCACCGCTTGCTGTTCGGCGGCCGCGTCAGCTACTC
>JBIITU010000053.1:0-12905 GCA_044340335.1 Steroidobacteraceae bacterium | reverse complement strand
CAGCGCTACTCGCGCGAAGGGCGCGACGTGCTGCTGATCGGCCACCAGGGGCACCCGGAAGTCGAAGGCACGATGGGGCGGTTCGACACGTCGAGCGGCGGCAGCATCCGGCTGATCGAGGACATCGAGGCCGCGCGCGAACTCGCGGTGCGTGATCCGGCCAACCTGGCCTTCGTCACCCAGACCACGCTGTCGGTCGATGACACTGCCGAGATCGTCGAAGTGCTGCGCAAGCGGTTTCCCGACCTGCGCACGCCGCGCCGTGAGGACATCTGCTACGCGACCCAGAACCGGCAGGACGCGGTCAAGGATCTGGCTGCCCACGCCGACATCATCATCGTGGTCGGTTCCAAGGCCAGCTCCAATTCGAACCGCCTGGTCGAGCTCGGCGAGCGGCTGGGCAAGCCGGCTTATCTGGTCGATGACGCCAGCGGGCTGCAGCGCGAGTGGTTCGACGGCTGCAGCGCCGTCGGCGTCAGCGCGGGCGCGTCGGCCCCCGAGCAACTCGTGCAGGGCGTGGTGGCGCAGCTGCGTGCGTGGGGCGGCGAGACGGTCGGCGAACTCGCCGGTCGCGAGGAGCATGTCGTGTTCTCGATGCCGCGGGCGCTGCGGCGTCGACAGGAAGCCGGCTGAGTCAGCGCCAGCAGGCGGCTGTGGTGTCCGCGCCGGAGCCGCTCTGCGCTGCCTTGAGGCTGCGATGATCGAGCGAGAACTGCTGGCATTGTGAGTCGTCGCGCTGCCGGCTGGTGGCTTGCGGCGTTGCCCGGGCCACATAACCGCTGCCGGCGGCATCCGTCGTCGCGAGCGTCAGCGCGTATAGGCCGCGCTCCGTGACTGGCGCCACGCCGAGCCCTGTCGGCGCCGCATCAGTGAGGGAACCGGCGTAGCGGCTGTGCTGCAGGAAATGGGCTTCCTGCGCCGCGCCGATGCGCAGCAGTGCTGCAGTTGCTTCCGTGCGTTGCGTGCGCTGGACCTGGCCGCGATACGACGGCACGGCAATCGCCGCGAGGATCGCGAGCACGACGATGACCGTCAGCAGCTCGACCAGCGTGACGCCCGCGCCGCGACGCGAATGACCGGGCGGCGGCGACCGACGAATCCTCAATAGCGGTAGCCGCCCCTGCAGCGGCCGGCGCATCAGTTGCTACCGCCTTCGTCAGCGATGCGGCGCCAGTAGCTGCGGACGACCGAGCCCGGCGTGACGCAGCGCTGCAGGATCTCCGGTCCGATCGCGCACAGGCCGCGGCGGCCAAGATCATCTGCGCCCGGCACCGCTGTGCCATCGCCGCCGCTGACGGCGAGATTCTCGAACACGAGACTGACCGAGCCCGCGATACCGGTCTGAGAGAGTTGGATCGACAGGTCGGCGATGTCGATCACACCGGTGTCGTTGAAGTCGATCGCCGGTCGACCGTTGTCGACACGCAGCGCATAGGCACGATTGGTGCCGTTGGACGGCGCGCAGGGATCGAGCGCGCTGGCCGCGACGGGCTGGTAGCTCGTGAACAGGATCGTGCCCTCGACCGTCAGCGCCTCGGCCAGCACCTTCTCGCCGCTCCAGCCGCCGTTCAGCGTCAGCTCGAGCTTCCAGCCCGGCGCGTTCGACGGCACGGCAGTCTGCTCGGGCGTGGGCGTGATGCCAACCAGGTCGCCGTCGCGCAGCGGCGTGGCATCGTTGTACTGGTCTTGCGTCAGCTTCGTGAACGGGTTGCGGTCACGGATCGAGTAGAAGCGATCACGGGTTTCGGTGTGCAGCGGGTGGCCGCGGTAGCCTGAACCGATCGCGAGGTTGTAGTAAGGCTCCGCACCGCGGCGCTGAATCAGGGCGACATCCGGGGCGTAGTAGAAGCGCCGGTTGTTCTCGATGCTGGCATCGCCGGTGCTGCCGCCACCCAGTGTCGCCAGCATGCCGCCGGTGACCAGTCCGGCGTTGCGGGCCCGCCCGTTCCAGATGTCGAAGCGCCAGATGCGTCCGCCCATGTCGGCTGCGTACATGCGGTCGGCGTACGCGTCGCCGTCGATGTCCAGCGTGACGACGCGTCCGGGGATCGAATGCGTCATCTCGTCGAGCCCGAGATCCGGCGTGCCCGTGCCGCCGGGGCCGCCCGCATACCAAAGCAGGTTGCCGCTCTGGGCATCGACCATGAAGATGCGATGGCCGGAGTTGTCGGTCGTGTACTGGTAGTTCTGCTGGGCGTCGTCGTAGCCGCCGCCGAAGATCAGCACGAAGTTCTCGCCGTTCTGGGTCGCGCCCCCGACCCGCACGCGCGCGAGCGTCGGCGTCGACCAGGTTTCGCCGACGCCAGGCAACTGGCCCGGGCCGATCATCCAGCGCAGCACCGGCTCGGTGCGCGTGGTCACATCGAGCGAGTAATAGTGATTGCCGCCGCGCCGCATGCCGAAGAACAGCCAGACGCGATCGCCGGCGGCACGATCGACGATGCCATCCTGGTTGACGTCGAACTTCAGTACCCGGACGTCGCCATCGAGGCCGTAACTGCGGGTCGGCGAGACCGGATTGCGGTACAGGTCGACGAGGCGGCCCAGCAGCTGCGGCGGGATGAAAGACCACAGCTCGACGCCGGTACGGGCGTTGATGGCATGCAGTTTGCCGTCGTTGGTGGGCACGAACACGACACTGTCTTCCGCATTCGGACTGCCGGGGGAGCCGCCGTAAGTGACGAGCGCCGGGCGGGCGTGCAGCGGATCGCCCATCTGTCGCGCTGCATCGGTGCGGTCGCCGTTGGCGTTCTGGTCAAGCACATCGACGCCCCGCACCCAGTTGATCAGGTCTGCGGGTTCTACATCCGCGCTTGCGGTATTGAGCCGCGCCGCGTCGAGTGCCGCGTTGGCGGTCGTGAACGCGTTGACCGGGTTGCTGAGCAGTCGCTGACTGGCGTCAGCCATGTTGCCGAGGAAGGTATAGACATTGCGGCTGCCGGGTTCGGGCAGCCGGCTGGCGGCGCCGCCCTCCGCGACGAGGTTGCCGTCCGGCTCGCCGCTCGGCGTCCAGAAGCTGCGCGCACCGCTGCGCAGGAAGCCGGTACCGGCTTCGATCGCATCGCTGCCCGTCGCGTCGACGATGCGCCCGTTGCGAATGCCGTACTTCTTGACGTTGCCTGCCCAGCGCAGGTTCTCGCTCGGCTGGAACAACGACAGATAGATCTCGTTGGTCGTCTGTGTGCGGTTGAAGGCGTTGACCGAGACGGAAGGGGACGTGAACGTGTTGCCGCCCTGCAGCACCTCGGCAAAGATGCTCTGCAGCACGGAGGTCAGGTTCTCGACGTTGTCGGCCGCATAGGCACGGCCGCCGCCGCGCCGCGCGACGTCCTCGAGAAACGTCGACCCGGCGACGTCTGGACCGAAGCCGATCGTGTACGTCACTGCGTTCTGGCGACCGGCCTGCATCGGATTCAGGTCGCCGTCGTAGAGATACTGCGCCATGTCATCGAGGCAGCGCCCCGGGCCCGTGCCGTTGCAGTCGCTGCCCACGGCTTCAATGAAGCCCGGCAAGGCAACGATGCGGCTGTCAGCAGAGTTGTCTGCGGTGGGTTCACCGTCCGTCAGCAGCACGACGAAATTGCGCTGGCACTGGAACTGGATCGGCGACTGGTAGCGACTGGCGTTGGTCGGCACGCGTGATTCGGGCACGCTCGGAAAGCTGGCGCCGCCCTCGATGCGGGAATCGAGGCCATAGTCGACTTCGCGGCCCGCAAAGTACTGGCCGGCTTCGTAGAGGGTCTCCGCCAGCGGCGTGAAGCCCTGGGCCTGGAACGAATTGAGACGGTCCGTGATCGTCGCGCGCGATTCCGAGATCGGTGCGATGGCATGCGCGATCATGCCGCCCTCGGCCGGGTCACCGGCCACGCCGCGGGTGCTGAAACGCATCAGGCCGAGATTGACGTTGTCGACAGAGTAGGCCAGGGCGGTGCCCACCGCCTTGACGACATCGAGCCGCGATACGAAGGTCGGCTCGGGCGGCGAGTTCAACCAGTTCAGGTAGTTGCCGCTGAACAACGTGTAGACGGGTGCCACGCTCCAGTCGAGTTCACGACCGGAGTCCGTCGACCACGGATTGTCTTCGGTGCCGTTGCGCGCCCAGCGGGCTTCGCTGCCGTCGGTTCGCCCGTGCACGCCGGAGTCAGCCTGGCACTCGACAAAGCTGCCTTCGTCGTCGCGCCCCAGCATGCGCCAGCGCTCGTCATCCTCGACCCATTGCAGCGCGCGCCCGGTCCAGCGTCCTGCCGTGCCGCCGAGGGCTGTCACGGCGGCCGCGCAGCTGTTCTCATCGGCATCGAACGCGACTTCGTCATCGTCGCCACCGCAGGCGGGCGTGCTCGTGACCGTATCGCGCTGGAAATACACCCGATCGCGGCTGCAGTCTCCCGAGTAGCTGTTGGCCGGGTTGTAGGGCGGGCGGTCGAGCTGGACGAGCCCGTTCATCGAGCCGGAGGTGTCGACGACGAACAACACGTTGGGTCGCACGCCGGCGCTTGCGCCCTGGTTGACGAAGATCTCGGTGTCATCCGCGAATGCCGCGCCGGCCGCGAGCCCCCAGGCGGCTAGCCCTGCGAACAGCGCTCTCGCCGGCTGCTGCAGTACGTGCGGCTGGCGGCGGCAAGGCCCGATGCGGCGGAAAGACTCTGGGACGGGACGCATGACGATGACCTCAGCGATTCGCAGCAGCAGGCGATGTCGCGACGATGCGGGTGATCTCGGTGCCGCCGCGCGCATGGAACACGACGATGGCGGTCTCGGGCGCGGCGCGCAGCGCGGCGCGCAGCTGCGAGAGCGTCACGGCTTCGAGGTCCAGCGTGTAGCGGGCGCGCGCACCTGTCAGCAGCGCCACCGGTTTGCAGGCGCTGCAGGCGCGCACCGTGACGCTGCCGGCGTCCGTGAGCGGCAGCGAAAGATCGGCAGCACGAGCCTCGATGGCGAGCTCGATGACGCGCAGCCCTGCGGCGGGCGATGAACTGCGGCTGGCGCCTGCCGGCGCCTGGGCCGAGGCAGTCGCAGCGTGCAGCAGACCAAGCAGCAGTGCGGCGCAGCTGACCGACGCACGGGCGCGCAAGCGCCGAACCGACGATTTCATTCGAGTCCTCCGGCCAGCTGGGTCTGGTTCTCGCTGTCGCCGCCGCCACCGCCGCCCGTCGCGGCGATGACCATGACGCCCTGCGTCTGCACATCGCGGGCGTTGCGCGCCGAGACGCCGGTGCTCTCGATCTCGTAGTGCAGGCCGATGAATTTGTCGGCACTCGACTGCGGCAGGTTGGTTTCGTCGCCGATATAGCGAGTGACGGCGCTGTAGTTCGTCGCGTCGTTGTCGCCCAGGACCGCTGCCGGCAACGCGGCCGAAGCGCCGGCCGTCGTGCCGACGAGCCCGAGCGAGGCAATGGCTTCTTCGACACCCGCTGCACTGGCGTCGGCCGCATTGCGCCGGAACTGCTCGTTGCTGGCCATGGCCAGCTCGGTAGTCGCCGTGTTGACGCCCGTGAACGCGAGGATGGTCAGGATCAGTAGCATGATCAGCCCGATCACGAGCGCCGCGCCGCGTTCACGCCGCGGCGGGTTCGTCTGCAGGTGCGGCCGGTGCATCACAGTGTCCTCGAGTTGCGCAACGCGATGGTGCGGCTCAGCAGCACGCGGCGGAACGAGCGCTCGGCCCCGGCGGGCGTGAACTCGACATCGCCGTAGCGGTAGGTGCGATCGTCGACGAAGCCCGGCTCGGGCTGTTCGGCGCGCAATCGCACCCAGATCCGCACCGACACGACCTGCACCCGGTCGAGGTCGGCAAAATCGGGATTCACGTAACGCGTCGCGCGGCCGTCGGATTCCGGGATGCCGTCGTCGTTCAGATCCGCGTCAGGGTCGATCACACCATCGTTGTTGTAATCCCCCGTGTCGACGCCGAACTGGATCTGGAAGTCCTCGACGCCTGGCATGACCTCGGTATCGAGAAAGGCGGGGTTGCCGCCGATCCGGGTCAGGCTCTTGACGCGCAGCGCCGGGTGGCCGGGCCGGTCGACCGAGTCCTGGGACACGTAGTACGCGCGCACCAGCAGGTCATGGATGACGTTGTCGTCATCGATGATGCCGGGCTCGACGCCGTCGGCGAACAGCAGCTGCGCGGTACGGCTGCGCAGCCGGGACGCATAAATCTGCAGTCGACCGTCTTCGGCCGCATCGACGGATTCGGTCGACGCGCGCCGCAGCGTCAGCGTGTCGGTGTCGGGGACGACACCTGCGCCGAACGGGTTGCAGGCCGCCGTGGCATTCGGGCCGAGCGCGAATTCATCGTTCGAGCCCTGCACCGGCCGCAGCACGTCTACGGCGAAGTTGATGCCGCAGGCATGCGCGCTAGCCGCGAGACCGGGGGCCGGCGTCGGGGCGACCGCGGGCACGACCATCGGCTGCTGGCGCAACTGCGGTGCCGTGGCGCGAACCACAGCAGGTGCCGCACCATCGACGAAACGCAGCGTGTCCGGTGAATTCGTGAAACCGTAGTAGCCGGCGAGTTCGATATCCGGCTCGAGCACGGACATCACGTAGCGCCCTTGATCCTGCATCCGCGCCAGCGATTCGTTGACGGCGAACGTCGAGCGGCTGTTCGAGTAGACCGTGATTGCGCCGACGATCAGCAGCGAACCAATGGTCAAGGCGACCATCAGCTCGACCAGGCTGACACCGCGCTGCGCTGCGTGCGCTGGACTGCGAACGCGGCTCATGTCGGGGGCATCCGCGGCATGACGAGCACATCACCGCGATAGCTGAACGGCGCGGCCTCGCCCGGCTCTTGCCAGCGCACCTGCACGGTGTAGCGATCGGGGCCACCGCCGGCCGCCGGCGTGTATTCGACGACGGCGGCAGGTTCGTCGTCGCCGGTCGGTGGCAGCGCGGTCTGCACGGCCGCAACCCAGCGGGCAAGATCATCCTGGGCGAGTTGCTCGATCGTGCAGTTGTCGCCGCCCGAAGCATCCGACGGCGCGCAATCGAACGTGGCCGGCGCGGCGCCATAGCTGGCCAGATCGTAGGCCGCGCCCGCCGTGGCATTGGCCCGGATACGATCCGACATGTCGCTGACCAGGTTGATGGCCTGGGTGCGCAGCATGGCCGTGCGGTTGTAGCGGACGCTGGAGACAAACAGCGCCGCGATGCCCAGCATGCCGACCGACAGCACCAGCAGGGCGACCAGGGATTCGACCAGCGTGATGCCGCGCTGGCGCGGGCGACTCAGGGCGGGCATTCGAGCTCCCAGCTGGAAATGATGACGGGGTCGCGCGTGATCTGCGCCCGACCGGTTCGGTTCAGGATGATGCCGCGCCCGAGCGACTGCCCGGTGCCGGGCTGGACTTCGACGCCGCGCCCATCGCAGAACAGGAAGCGGCTGGCGCTGTCAGGGAGATCACGGGTGAAGCCGGTGCGCCCGATCGACACGCAATCGCCGTCGGCGACGGCGCTCAGTTGGCGCCGCTGCTCGAGCGCGCTGTCGCCGCCCTCGTCGCGACCGACTTCGGCGCGCAGGATCGCTTCGCCGGCATCGCGTTCGCAGTTGCCGTTGGTATCCTCGAAGATGATCCAGCGGGAGAAATCGCCAGCAGAGCAGGTGGCAGCGGCTGCGTCGGGGTTGTCGGACGCGCACAGCGAGACGGGGCTCTGACGCTTGACGGCCTCGGTGCGCGCCAGCGAGACGCCGGCGAGGAAGTCGTTGGCGACGGCCGTGAGCCGGTTGTTCTGCCGGAACTCGCGGAAGTTGGGCGCCCCGATCGCGAGGATGACGGCGGCCAGCGCGATCACGATCATGAGTTCCATGAGCGTGAAGCCCCCAACAGACATATTCCTGCTCCCCATGGTTCGCGAATATAGGCGTTGTCGAGCGACCGGTTCGCGAAATCCGACGACCGGTTTCGATGCGCTGACGAACGGCGTGGCCGCGGCGGGGGCAGGGTGCGCTCAGGCATTGCAGGGACTCGCGCCCGCGGCGCTGTGCCGCAGTCGCGGCCGGCCTGATTGGCTGACGATGATGGCGCGCGGTGGCGCCAGCGCCGCGGGCGCGCAGATCGTGAATGTGGCGGTCGTGCCGGCACGACTGACCGGCCAATAGGTGACGGCCGGCCGGCTGCCGTGCAGTTGCAAGGGTGCTGCGGCTTCGAAGCGGGTGACCAGGATGTCGCCCGGATCGAACTGCGGTGGGCCGCTCGCCGCGCGGCGTTGCACGCGATCGACGAACACGAGCCAGCCGCGGGCCTGGCCGCGCCGCGCATCGGCGAGGCAGCGCCGGCCGTCTGCGGAAAGGCACAGCACGGCCGGCACGCCGCGCAGCAGTGCCTGCGAGCGTGCGTGGTGCAGCGCACCGAACAGGGTCTGCGCAGCGGCCAGCGACGCTGCATTGGCGCGCAGTCGAGTGAACGAGGGGGTCGCGAGCAGCGCCAGCAACGCGACGATCGCGAGCACGGCAAGCAGCTCTGCCCAGGACAAGCCGCGCAGGCGTTGGCGGAGGGTTGACATGCAGGCAGTGTCCGGCCCTCCCGGCACTGCCAGCCAGCCGCGTTTGCGCCGGGAATCTCCTATAATCCGTACCGATGCACGGTCCGATCGACGGAACCAGTCCGACCGCCTCGCGCGCCCGCGCAAACCGGCTGCGGCCGGCGCGCTGATGCCGGCCCAAGCGTGACACGTCTCCCGCCACAGGGCTCCGGCTGGGCGTTGCGTTGCGTCCGGCAGCGGCCTTCCCTTAGAATCTCGGCCCCTGTTGCCGGGGTAGCTCAGTTGGTAGAGCAGCGCATTCGTAATGCGCGGGTCGGAGGTTCGACTCCTCTCTCCGGCACCATTTCCTCCCTGGTCCCATGACTGCGCGCCGCGCCTCTATCTGGCTGCGCCTGATCGGCCGTTTGCCCGAGCCGCTGCTGTACGGTTTCGCCAGTTTCCTGACGTTTCTCGCCTTTCGCGTCGTCCATTACCGCGACGCGGTGATCCGCGAGAACCTGTCGTTCGCGTTTCCCGACCTCGACGAGCCGGCGCGGCGCGCGCTGATCCGGCGCTTCTACGCGGGCTATGCCGACGTGCTGGTCGAACTGGTCATGGCGTCCTGCCTCGATGCCGAGTCGATCCGCGCCCGCGTGACGATCCGCAACCTCGAGCGGGTCCGCGAGCGGATCGCGGCGGGCAAGCCGGTGCTGCTGATGGGCGCACACCAGTGCAACTGGGAATGGATGCTGCTCGCGCTGTCGCTCGAGCTGGGCTATCCGCTCGATGCCGCCTACAAGCCGCTCGTGGACCCCTGGGCCGATCGCGAGATGCTGCTGTTGCGGACGCGCTTCGGCGCGCGGCTGGTGCCGGCACCGGAACTCTTTGGCGACGTGCTGCGGCGGAACAAGGTCCTGCGAGCGATCGCGATGGTCGGCGACCAGGAGCCCGTCACCAGCGACAAGAAGCACTGGGTCCGGTTCCTGAATCGCGACTCGGCGTTCTTCCTCGGCGGCGAGGAGATCGTCCGCAAGTTCAAGTATGGCGCGCTGTTCATCCGCATGAAGCGCACGGCGCGTGGTCGCTATGAAATGGATTTCGAGCCGCTGTGCGAAGCGGGCGAGGTGCTCGCGCCCGGCGAGTTCACCGAGCGCTACGCGCGGCTGGTCGAGGCGCAGATCCATTCGGCGCCGGCCGACTGGCCGTGGAACCACAAGCGCTGGCGGTTGCGCAAGCCGCTGTACGGCGCCTGAGCGCCGCGCGCCTGCTCAGCGGTTCGCGGCGAGCTTGCCCTCGAGGTGCGCGGCGAGCTCCGCGATGGTCGGGTAGTCCAGCAGTTCAGTGAGTTCAACCTGGTTCGGATACAGCTCGTCGAGCTGCTCGTGGATCTCGATCAGCTTCAGCGAGCTCGCGCCGATCTCGAACAGGTTGTCGCCGACGCTGATCGCGCGCCCAAGCGCCTTGTCGCAGATCGCCTTGATGCGCCGCTCGATCTCGCTCGCGGCGCCCTGGCCGTCGCCGCTGGCGGCGCGCAGCGTATCGCGCAGTGCATGCAGTTCGGCGAGCTCCGCGGCGAACTCGCCGCCCAGGTATTCCTCCTCGAGCAGGTGTCGCTGGATCTTGCCGCTGGTGGTCTTCGGGATGCGCTTGACCGGCACGACCTCGGCGACTTCGAGGCCGGTGTGCTCGTTCAGCAGCCGGGTGATCTCGTTCGCGATCGGCAGGAAATCGGGGATGTCGGTCCGGTGCAGCACGAACACGACGAGTTCGTCGGTCTGCGTGTCGGGCCGATTCACGCCGGACACCACGACCTTGCCGAGGTCCATGCCTTCGGCGCGGATCGCAACGCCCTCGAGGTCGTGCGGGTAGTAGTTCTGGCCGTTGACGAAGATGATCTCCTTCGCGCGACCCGTGATGTAGAGCTGGCCACCGAGCTGCACGCCGAGGTCGCCCGTGCGCACCCAGCCGTCGGCCGTGTGCAGCTTCGCGTTGGCAGCGGCGTTCTCGTAGTAACCCCGCGTCACGTTGCCGCCGCGGATCTGGATGTGGCCGACATGGCCCGCCGGCAGCGCCGCGTCGTCGTCGCCGGCGATGCGCAGCTCGCAATGCGGGATCGCCGTGCCGACGGCCATCAGTTCCACGGCGTTCGCGCTGCCATCGGCGACTTCCAGCACAGGCGCGCCGACGGTCAGCTGGTGGCGATCGAGCCGGATCGAATGCAGCGGCGCGCCCGGCGCCGGGAAGCTGACCGCGACCGAGGCTTCGGCGAGGCCGTAGACCGGATACATCGCGTTGCGCGCGAGCTTCGCCGGTGCGAGCCGGTCGAGGAACTCGTGCGCGAGCGACACGCTGATCGGCTCCGCGCCATTGAAGATGGTGCGCACTTTCGACAGCTCGAGGCCCTCGACGCTGCGATCGCCCAGCACTTTCAAGTAGTGCCGGTAGCCGAAATTCGGCGAGCTAGTGATCGTCGCGCCGATCTGCGTCGCGAACTGCAGCCACAGCAGCGGGCGGCGCACGAACAGCTCGGTCGGCATGTGGTGCACCTGCATCTGCGAGCCGAGCATGAAGATGTGCATGCCGATCAGGCCCATGTCGTGGGTCAACGGCATCCATGACAGCGTCACGTCGTCGCTCGTGAAGCGGTTGGCGGCGGCCGAGCCCTGCCAGTTCGCGATCAGGTTGCCGTGCGTCAGCACCACGCCCTTGGGCTCGCTGGTCGAGCCCGACGAGAACTGGATGAAGGCGATGTCGTCGGGCGTCACGGCGGCGGCCTGGCCGGCGCGCGAGTAGTCGCTGAGTTCGTCGGCAAACAGCGCGCGGCTGCGCAGCGCGGCGACTGCGCCAGCATCGCCAGCCTCGGTCGCGAAGCTCGCGATGCGCTCGAAGGTCTTGCGTTCGGAGAACAGGAACGGCGTGCCGAGCTGCGCGACGATGCGCAGCAGCTTGCGGCGGTGCTCGTCGGAAATGCCGACGGCGACCGGTACCGGGATGATGCCGCCCAGCACCGCACCCCAGAAGGCGTCGATGAAGGCTTCGTTGTTCTGCAGGAACAGGATGACCTTGTCACCGCGCTTCGCACCCAGTGCCTGCAGGTGGTGCAGCACGCCGAGCGCGCGCTGCTGCAGTTCAGCGAAGCTGACGACACGCCGCTGGTTCTCGCCCTCGAGGTAGGTGACGGCGCGCCGGGCGTGGCGACTGGCGTCGAGCAGTTCTGGCAGGGTCGCTGGGATGCTCATCGAAGGGGTTCCGGCGTGGGAGTGAGGGGACGACGTCAGGCCGCGGCAGCGCGCGGCACCAGCCGCATCAGCAGCGGGTCGTGGGTGCGCAGGTTCACGAGCGCTTCGAATTCGATCGGCGCGTCGGTGGTCAGTTCGAGGCGGAAGCGACGCGCGAACTTGTACAGATGCACCAGCATCTCGTACATCGCCAGCGTTTCGCCGATGCAGTGGCGGGGTCCGGCGGCGAACGGCATGTAGGCGAAACGCGGACGCTCGGCCTCGTGCGCGGCGTCGAAGCGCTCCGGGCGGAAGGCTTCCGGTTCGCGCCAGTACGCGGGATGGCGGTGCAGCAGGTAGGGCGACAGCAGCACGTCGGTGCCGGCGGGCAGCACGTAGCCGCCGAGTTCGTCGGCTTCGATCGCGCGCCGCGAGATCAGCCAGCCTGGCGGGTACAGGCGCAGCGATTCATCGCAGACGTTGTGGGTGTAGGTCAGCGATTCCATGTCCGTCAACGACGGCGCGCTCCACTCGGGCGCGGCATCGAGCTCGCGGTGCAGTTTCGCCTCGGCGTCCGGGTTCTTCGCAAGCAGATACCAGGTGGAGTTCAGCGCGCTCGCCGTGGTTTCATGGCCCGCGACGATCAGCGTCAGCAGTTCGTCGATCAGTTCGCGATCGCTCATCGCGTCGCCGCTTTCCTTGTCGCGCGCATCCATCAGCATCGCGACATAGTCGAAATGCTCGGCGGGGTGGGCGCGGCGATGATCGAGGATCCCCTGGACCACCTTGGCGAGTCCGCGGAAGCGATACGCGAAGCGCAGGTCGCGCGCCGGTTCGCGCGTCACCATCAGGAAGGGGTTATCGCCTGTTTCGCGCGCGAGGCGCGCGATGTCGCTGCCGAAGATCGTCTCCAGCACGACCTCGAGCGTCATCTCGCTGGTCTCGTCGGTGACGTTGATCAGTTCGCCGGCGGCCGCCAGCGTTACCCAGCGCGCCATCCGCCGCTCGTTCGCCTGTGCGATGACCTCGGCGAAGCGCGTCAGCACCTTGCGATGAAAACTGGGCTGCATCATGTAGCGCTGGCGGCGCCAGAACTCGCCCTCGCTGGCGATGATGCCGGTGCCGAGCAGGATCCGGACCCGGTCGAAGCCCAGGCCCTTGGTGTAGTTGCGGTGGTTGCCGACCAGCACGCGCTTGACGTCGTCCGGGTGGTTGATGACCCAG